>WGBG01000067.1 GCA_015494395.1 Deltaproteobacteria bacterium | reverse complement strand
TTATCGTTTTGGTGCGCCGGTAAATTTCAACGCATTTTCCCAAAACAGTAATTTACCCTTGTTTTTTTCCAAAAAAAAAGTAAATAGACTTGATTTCAATTTACAGGGTGCCGTTACAGTTTTACCTGGCCCCGAAGTTCATACAAAGGGAGGGAGCACATCATGCAGGAATGTACTTCTGCCACCCTGAAACAGGCAGCCACTGCAAGCCTCGGCAAACCAGATCAGGCCAGCACATGGCCAATGTTCATAAACCAGCCCCAGGAGGGAGTTGCCCTTGACCATTTTGTAACAGAAAATGGTGAACAGTTTGCCGGCACACACCTGATTGCAGACATGTGGGATGTTGAACGCATAGATGACCTGGAATACATGGAGACAGCACTTCGCCAGGCAGTCTCAGCCGCAGGTGCGACCCTTCTCCACATTCACCTTCACCATTTTACTCCCGGCGGCGGCATATCAGGAGTTGCAGTGCTGGCTGAATCCCACATCAGCGTCCACACCTGGCCTGAACGCAAATTTGCCGCCTTTGACATATTCATGTGCGGAAACTGCATGCCGGAAAAGGGGCTTGAGGTACTGCGCAGGGCGTTTTCCCCAGGCCGTGAGGAGATCCAGGAATACAAACGGGGCAGGGTAAAATAATCATGATACGTTTCAGGGAAAGGCTGTTCAAGGACGCCTATGCGCAGGAATTTTCTGTATCCAAAATCCTGCATGAACACTCCACCGGCCACCATCACCTGATTATCTTTGAAAATGAGCTCTTTGGCCGGGTTATGGCACTTGACGGCATTATCCAGACCACAGAAAAGGATGAGTTCATTTATCATGAAATGCTTGCCCATGTGCCGCTGTTTGCAAGGGGTGATGCCTCGGATGTGCTGGTAATCGGAGGCGGAGACGGAGGGATTCTCCGGGAGGTTGTGAAACACCCTGAGGTCAAGAGGATTGTACATGTGGAGATTGATAAGGCTGTAGTGGAGATGAGCCGTAAGTACCTGCCAAATCACTCGGCAGGCGCGTTTGATGACCCCAGGGTTGAGCTTGTTATCAGTGACGGCCTTGATTATGTGCAGAACACTGACAGAAAATTTGACGTGATAATCAGCGACTCCACAGACCCGGAGGGACCTGGCGAAGCACTTTTCACAAAGGCATTTTATCAGGGATGTCACAGATGCCTTTCAGACAGGGGCGTGCTTGTAACACAGAACGGTGTCTGTTTCCTGCAGCTTGACGAGGTCAAAACCACTGCAAAACACCTGAAAGAGATATTTAAGGACAGCCATTTTTTCAGTGCCGCTGTTCCAACCTACATAGGCGGCATAATGGCATTTGGCTGGGCCACTGATGACAGGACACTGAGAAAAGTGCCCCAGGCAGAAATTGCCAGGCGTGTTGACAAGATCGGAATTAAAACCAGATATTATAACGCCGGAATACATAATGCATCTTTTGCCCTTCCGCAGTATGTAATTGACGCAATTAAATAATGTATCTGCTCACAGGCCACGGCATCAGTTGCATTGGTGATAATAGCTCAAAGCTGAAAGCTCAAGGCTCAAAGTAAAAGAAGCCTTGTTTGCTTTCAGCTTCCGACTTTGAGCTTTGAGCCAACTTTCATGTCAGGAGGTGACAAACCCCATGCCATGAAAGTTTAGATGTATCTATTCAGCGTGATAATTGGTCTTGTTTTGGAGTGACTTTGAAGAATTTCGTAGTTTTTCTTGGGGAAGCGCAGCCAGAAAATCGCGTCTGTCTGAGCGAGGGACGAGCGAGTTTCGCGATTTTGGCGTAGCAAGCCTTAGAAAAACAAGAAATTGTTCTCCGGAACGGAAAAACAAGACCAATTATCAACCTTATAATATCAATACGCTGAACAGTTACGTTGAGATTACTGGAGTGCAGCCATGAAAAATCTGCTTCACATCTATTCCCTCAGAAAGGGGCCGCAAAACGCTCTTTGGCTCCAGGAACTTGCACACAGGGAAGGTACGCCTCTGCTGCTTGTTAACTGCCAGATTATTGAAAAACAGTACAAAAAGCTGGCGAAGGCACTCCCTGGAACAGATTTTTTCTATGCCATAAAGACATTGCCTCACCAATCGGTAATAAACACGCTGCATTCCTGTGGCTGCGGTTTTGACATTGCCAGTAACGGCGAGATAGCCATGGTGGAAAGTTGCGGTGTTCCTGCAGCAAGATGTATCCATACCCATCCCATAAAACGCCCTTCTGACATTGAAAGGAGCCTTGATTACGGCTGCACCACCTTTGTAGTTGATAACCCATGTGAGCTTGAAAAATTCACCAAATACAGGGACAGGGCATCAATTTTAATCCGCGTGGGCTTCAGAAGCCCTGATGCAGTGGTTGATCTTGCCAGAAAATACGGCTGCCAGCCGGAAGATGTATTCATACTGCTTGAAAAGGCGGCAGAGGCTGGAATCTCTGTAAAGGGGCTGTCATTTCACGTAGGCTCACAGGCAATTACTCCCCATGCCCATGTTCGGGCAATAGAGGATTCCGGGGATATTATCAGGGAGAGCAGAAGGCGCGGGCTTTTCCTGCTGGAGATACTTGACATTGGCGGCGGCTTTCCGGCAGCATACTCAGATGATGTGCCTGACATTGAAGAATTCTGTGCACCGCTGAGGGATGCCATCTCTTATCTTCCGGAAAATACCAGGGTCATCGCAGAGCCTGGCCGTTACATAGCTGCCCCTGCAGTTACAGCCATCTCGTCTGTAATTGGCAAGGCTATGCGGGGAGACAGCATGTGGTACTATCTGGATGACGGTGTTTACGGCTCCTACAGCGGAAGGATCTATGACAGTGCCACATACCCCATTGAGGTTCTTAAAAAAGATGGTACGCCAAGGCCAAGCGTGCTGGCAGGCCCTACCTGTGACAGCATAGACGTGATTGCAGAAGACATCATGCTTCCTGAACTTGAGCCGGGTGATCTTGTGATAGGCCACATGATGGGGGCCTACACCATTGCCACAGCCACGGACTTCAACCTCTTTCCCAGGCCCAAGATCGTGGTTATGAATGAGAAACAGGGGAGCTGCCGTGCTCAAACCCACGTCCTCCAGAGAAATGGATTTACCACTAAAATGGCTCGAAGCTGAAAGCTCAAAGTAAAGGAAGGATGATTGTATCTGTTCAGTGTAGTAAATGGTCTTGTTTTGGAGTGACTTTGAAGAATTTCGCAGTTTTTCTTGGCGAAGCGAAACCACAAAATCGCGTCTGTTTGAGCGAGGGACGAGCGAGTTTCGCGATTTTGGCGTAGCAAGCCTTAGAAAAACAAGAAATTATTCACCGGAACGGAAAAACAAGAGCATTTACTCACCTTAATGACCGTTAATACGCTGAACAGTTACGGATGATTTTGCCGGTTCCTAACCTCAGGCCATTTCCGGAAACAGAAACATAAACATAACAGTGACCACAAATGCTGCAAGAAACCAGGTTACGCCCCTGAACACCGTGGTTAAGGGTATGTCTTTTGCCATTCCTGCAACAATATAGGTATTTATGCCCACAGGCGGGGTTATTGCCCCCATTGTAGTGATTATGGTTATGAGCACGGCAAACCATACCGGATCATAACCAAGCCTTTGGGCTACCGGGAAAAACACCGGAATTGTAATCATCAAAAGCCCCAGTGCATCCATTATTGCCCCGCCAACCACATATATTGCAAGCATTACAGCAAGTATTGCCCATGAAGGCACAGGAAGCGAGGCTGCCCAGTCAGCAGCTTCATATGGCAGCCTGGTAATGGTAAGGAATTTTCCAAATATAACAGCGCCTGCCACAATCATCATGATCATTGATGATGTCCTAACACTGTCATCAAGTGCTGCCCATAGCTTTTTCCATGTAAGATTTTTCCCAACCAGGGCGATGATTATTGAAAAAAATGCCCCGGCTGCCCCTGCCTCTGTGGGCGTAAACCAGCCAAGATAAAGGCCGGTCATAACACACATGAACAGAAGGGCCATCTCTATTGAACCGGGAAGGCTTGCTATTTTCTGCCTCATTGTGGTCTTGGGACCCGGAGGGCCTGCCTGGGGATTTACTACGCACATAATCCATACAACACAGGCAAGGCCTGCTGTAAGAACAAGGCCCGGCACAAGGGCAGCGAAAAAGAGCTCTGCAATGGAAAGGCCTGTGGAAAGTCCGATTATTATCAGTACAACACTTGGTGGAATCACCACGCCCAGGGTTGCGCCTGCTGCAACCGAACCTGTGCTCAATGCGTCATCGTAACCGAATTTCTTCATCTCCGGCAGGGCCACGGCACTCATGGTGGCAGCGGTTGCGGCATTTGAACCGCATATTGCAGCAAAACCTGCACAGGCAAGAACTGTTGCCATTGCAATTCCGCCCCTGATATGCCCGGTCCATGTCCAGGCAGTGTTGTACAACTTGCGGCTCACACCGGCATGAAAGCACACATTTCCCATGAGTATAAAGAGTGGAATTACCGCAAGGCCATAGGACGAAAATGTGTGCCAGATGGAAGATGCCATTGTGCCAAGGGCTGCGGTTGGGTTGACCACCCATGCAAACCCGGCATAACCGGTCAGGGCCATGGCAAACCCTACGGGAATGCGAAAGCAGAAGATGATTACAAGCAGGAGCAATATACCAATCAGGCCAATGGTCAGGGGTTCCATGTGAATTCGGCAGGGCAGAAAACGCTATCTTGAATCGCGTCTGAATGCTGTTAATGCCTCAAGGGCAAGCCGCAGGGAAAGGGCTGCAAAGCCTGCAGCAACCACCCATATTACGGGATAAAAGGCTATGCGCAGGGTCTCTGACACCTCTCCTGTCTCAAGCTGTGTCATGCCCATCTGAAAAAGCCGCCATGCAGCAGCAGAAAACAAAAGGCAGCAGGCAAGGCTGCCTGCTGCCCTCAAAACCGCCCTTAAGCCTCCAGGCAGGTGATTAAACAGAATATCAACTGAGATATGGCTCTTGTACTCCTGTGCCAGGGCAAGGCCAAGGGCAGCAGTAACTGCACACCCCAGGCCCATCAGCTCAAAAGAACCTGTGACAGGATAACCAAAGGGGCGAAGGATCATGTTCACCACGGCTATGATCATGGTGGCAAACAGCACCATAGCGCCTGCCCTGGCAAGCCACCTGTCCAGACTGGAAGAAAGTTTTTCAGCCTTCTTAAGCATGATTTCCCGGTTTGCACCTCATTTCACGTTTACTCAAATTCACTACGGGAAACACCTGATTGGCGGATAATAGCCATGAGCGTTCCCGTGCGTATCTCTTTATGATCAGGAACAGGTACAGTTATGGTGCTACCGGGAATTTGTTTCTGCATTACCACATGACTTCCCTTTCGCCTAATCTCCCTGAAGCCGTTTCTCTCCAGGATTCCGCATACTTCTTTTCCCGAAAGTATCTTAAGCCTGACCAATAGCTACCTCTACCTGAGTAATGTAGACTTCATTGTGAAGGCGGGCACCAATTTCTTCTGGCGAGGCCGTTTCAAAAAACAGCTCCAACGCCTCCTGCAAATTGTCCCGGGCCTCACTTACCGTATCACCCTGACTCGCTATATCCAACTCAGGACAAAGGGCTACATACCCATCATCTTCCTTTTCAATAATAGCTGTCAACTGCCTGACCATCAGAACTCCATTCTCAATTAAAAGGTCCCATACTCCCTTTCATATTTTGCCTTGAACTCCATAAGGTCCTTCAAAAATGCCTTTGCGGGAAGCCCCCTTTCAGCGGCCTTCTTCTCCCACTGGGCGGTGAGAGGTTCAACCTTGCTGTGCCAGAGCCTGTACTCTGCTTCAGGGAGCCTTATGACCTCAACACCATATTTCTTTTTGGACCAGGCAACAGATTCCTGAACATGGGAGTCAATGTATTTTCCTGTCCATATTGACTGGGGCCGTGCAAGTTCGTCAAGCACCTGCTTCACATCCTCAGGCAGACTGTTCCACCTGTCCATGTTCATGATCACACCAAATGAAGTGGTCTGCATGTGGCAAACAGTTGCATAACGACAGGTTTCTGCAAAGTTGAAATCCTTGAGTATGTCAAGAGAGGAAAAAACTCCATTCACGATTCCCTTCTGCAGGGCCTCCGGGGTCTCTGACTGGGGCATTGCCACAGGAGTTGCCCCAAGAAGCTTAAGAGGCTTAACCCCTGCACCTGTGCAGCGAAGCTCATACCCCTTGAGATCAGCCAGTGTCCTGATGGGCTTTTTTGACATTATGTCAGCAGGCGGAGCTGTAAACAGCGCCAGGACCTTTACCTTTGAAAGAGATTTGGGCTTATACTTGCTGTAAAGGTCAAAAAGCACGGCATTTGCCACAGTAGCATTTGAAAAACCGATGGGCAGATCAACTGCCTCAAGAAGCGGGAACCGGCCAGGCTGATAGGCAAACACCACGCAGCCTATGTCTGCAATGCCGTCAATAACCCCGTCCATCATGTTTTTGGCACCTAAAAGGGTGGAGCCTGGAAATGTCTTTACCTTTACCTTTCCGCCAGTACGCTTTTCAACCTCCTGCTTCCAGTGCTCCATCTGCACGCACGGAAATGTTGGTGCCGGCGGGAAGTTGGCATAGTTCAGGGTAATGGATCCGGCCATACCCCCTGACGGAAGACACAAAAAGGCAAAAAAAGCTGTTATGGTTAAAATTTTGAAAACTGTACTGAAAATCTGATGTTTCATCTCCTTGCCTCCATAACGCCCGCAGGCTTTCCGGCTGCAGACTCAAGTGGTTAACTCTTGTAACTGTTCAGCGTATTGATGTTATAAGGTTGATAATTGGTCTTGTTTTTCCGTTCCGGTGAATAGATACTAACTCTTTAACGATTATCGTATATCCTCCTGGATTTTCGCTCAGAACGGGGAAGAGCCCCGTAATCCACCACCTTGATTTCAGGGGAAACCACCAGGTTGTTTCTGATGGTGGTAAGTATCAGGGACTCTATCTCCTGATCCCCTGCCGGGTCACCGTCAGGTTCACGCTCAACCCTTATGAGCATGCTGTCCCTGCCCTCTGCCTGGGTGAGTGTAATGTCAAACTCGCTGGATATCGGGTAACTTGCGGCAATTTCAGAGAGTATCTCGTCTATCTGGCCGGGATAGATATTCACCCCCCGGAAGATTATCATGTCATCACTTCGTCCAAGGATTCGGTCGTGCCTTGGCCACGGGGCGCCGCAATCACACTGGCCGGCAATCATTCTGGTAAGATCCCTGGTACGGTAACGAATCAGGGGCGATGCCTCTTTTCTGAGGGTGGTCACTACTATCTCTCCAACCTCACCCTCTGCAACCGGCTGAAGTGTTTCAGGGTCAAGGAATTCAAAGATGAAGTAGTCACTCCAATAGTGGATACCCTTGTGAAGATGACAGTCAATACCGGTGCCAGGGCCGTAAAGCTCGGTCATGCCTGTAATATCATAAAGGTGAGATGCCCCGGAATTCTTAAGAATGGCGCTTCTCATGGCATCACTGCAGCGCTCTGAACCCTGAATAATGGTGTTAAGATTAATTTTGTCACGAAGGCCACGCCGCTTTATCTCCTCGGAGAGTAGCAGGGCCATGCTTGCAGTGCAGCACAGGACATCCGGCTGAAGGTCTTCAAGGAACCTGCACTGCATGTCAATATTTCCCGGCCCTACCGGAATGGCCATTGCCCCTGCCTGCTCACACCCGGCCTGGAACCCTGCCCCGGCAGTCCACAATCCATATCCTACAGCTATCTGCACCCTGCTCTTGGGACCAACACCTGCCATGCGAAAGCACCGGGCAAAAAAATCTGTCCAGTCACTTGTATCCCTGCTGGTGTAAGTGAGAATCTTGCGCTTGCCAGTAGTGCCGGAGGAAGAATGAATGCGCACGACCTGCTCCTCAGGTACACAGAGTAACGGAAAGGGATAATCCGCCCTGAGATCATCAGCAGAGGTAAATGGCAGCCTGCTTATATCTGAAAGTTTTTTAATATCGGCTGGCTTTACACCTGCTTCCTGAAATTTCTTCCTGTAAAACGGTGAGTTGGAGTAGGCGTGGCTGACTGTCCACTGTAATCCCTCAAGCTGAATAGCCGAGAGTTCTTCAGGAGTAAGTTTTTCTTTCATTGGCATTACCTGTAAGTGCTGAAAAATATGAACCGACTTTGAGTATTTCAAAAATCTTACACACTCACTCAAATAAGATTGTAACTGTTCAGCATATTTATGTTAATGAAGGTTGGTAAATGGACTTGTTTTTCCGTTCCGATGAATAATTTCTTGTTTTTCTAAGGCTTGCTACGCCAAAATCGCGAAACTCGCTCGTTCCTCGCTCAAACTGACGCGATTTTTATGGCTGCGCTTCGCCAAGAAAAACTACGAAATTCTTCAAAGTCGCTCCAAAACAAGTCCATTTACTACGCTGAATAGATACATAAGATTTTAATATTGAGAGTACTGCATCCAGCGCTATGGTTCAACTTGACGTTAAACTCTCTCACAGGGACATTGACCTTCATTGAGTGTCTGACATATATGAAATGCATATCCTGCCCCTGCCTCCGCAAGTACGTTGTATACGGAATCTGCCCCTGCCTCACTCAGGATTTGGGCCTCATCATCAAACTCTGCAATGGCTGTAATCTTGCCGCTGTATGAAAGGGCCTTTAACTGTTTGATGACAAAGAGACTGGTGGAGAGAGTGGGAATGGCAAGCATTACCAGCTTGACATTCCCCAGCCTTACCCTGCGCCAGAACTCCTGGTCTGACACATCGGCATGGATTACCTGCCTGCCGCTCTCCCTGAGCCTTTCCACCAGCTTGGCATCCTGGTCTATGCCCATCACCCTGTCAT
This sequence comes from Deltaproteobacteria bacterium, assembly GCA_015494395.1. Taxonomy (GTDB): domain Bacteria; phylum Desulfobacterota; class Dissulfuribacteria; order Dissulfuribacterales; family QOAL01; genus S144-17. The sequence goes on along the minus strand of WGBG01000067.1, from coordinate 1,878 downwards.
CACCATATTTTTCCCTCATGGAATCATAGGCCACGGTTCCAATGCGCCCCATACCAAGAACGAGAAAGCAGGCCTCGCCAAGATGAATGCCTGCACGCTCCCTGGACCTTACGTTTTCAAAGCGCCTGAGCATGGGAGCAATAGAGTCGTACAGGCTGCCTGCCTGCAGGTTAAGGGGCGAGGCAATAATAAATGATATGGTGAGGGCCAGGGCGATTATAAGTAGCCAGTCACTACCAAGCCACCCCTTGCTTCCAGCTATGGAGGCCACGATGAGCCCGAACTCCGAATAGTTGGAAAGGCTCAGCGTAGCCAGGAAGGATGTCCTTGCCCTGACCCTGAACCTGGTGAATATAAAGAAAAACAGGCCGGATTTTACAACAAGCACCACCACCAGGCCCAGAGCAACAAAAAGATGTGTCCAGTGGGGCAGGGCAACCAGGCCGATCTGAAAGAAAAACCCTACCAGGAACATATCCTTGAAACTGTAAAGGGCCTTTGCAAGCTCGGAGGCCCGGGGATGCGAGCTCACAAGAACCCCCAGGATCAGGGCGCCCAGGTCTGCCTTCATGCCAACAAGATGGAAAGTGGTGGCACCCACCACGATTGCCGTGAAAAAACCGGCAAGGGTTAGCATCTCGCCATGCCCCGCCCTGTCAATAAAGAACATTAGCATGGGCCGTACTGCCAACAGGAACACTGGGAGGCCAAGGGCCCATAGAGACGGAAACTGTCCCTTGGAGAGAGTGATAAACACCACGGCTATAATGTCCTGCATGATAAGCACGCCAATGGCAAGATTGGCGTGGGCAGAACTCAGCTCCCCCTTGTCCTCCAGGATTTTTATGGCAAAAATGGTGCTTGAAAAACTGAGGGCAAAACCGGCCAGTGCAGCCTGGGCCATGTCAAGCCCGGCCAACATGGAGCAGCCCAGCGTACCTGCACCCATAATGACCAGGCCGAAAAACAGGACAGACAACAGGCAGTGGACGGTTGTACCAGCCCATATCTCCGGCTTTGCAAGCCCTCGAATGTCCAACTTCAGCCCTACAGTGAAGAGCAGCAGCATAACACCCATGTCCGCAATGGAATCAAGGGCAAGGCTTCCTTCGGTAAGGCCCATGCAATTCAGACTGAAGCCTGCAAGCAGGAACCCTATCATTGGGGGCAGGCCAACCTGCCGCACAACAAAACCAAAGATAAAGGCCGCACCTACCCATATTATGTTTATAAAAACAGGGGTGAATAAAAATTCCATACTGCCTCAGACCAGCCTGTCCACCACCTCTTTTGCCTCTCTCTGGATGCGCTCCAGGTGGGCCTGGTCGATGAAACTTTCAGCATATATCTTGTAGATATTTTCAGTGCCTGAGGGACGAAGGGCAAACCAGCCGTTTTCCGCAACCACCTTGAGGCCTCCAATTGGGGCATTGTTGCCAGGGGCGTTGGTTAGTATGGCCTTGATTGGCTCGCCTGCAAGCTCTGTTATCGTGATGTCATCAGGGGAGAGTTTCTTTAAAATCTCCTTCTGCTCCACCGTAGCCGGGGTATCAAGCCTGGCATAGACCGGCGTGCCGTACTTTTCAGTAAGTGTTTTGTAATACTCTCCAGGGTCATTTCCTGTGCTGGCGGTAATCTCTGCTGCAAGAAGCGCAAGTATCATTCCGTCCTTGTCTGTGGTCCACACCTTGCCGTCTTTTCGCAGAAAGCTCGCACCTGCGCTCTCCTCACCGCCAAAACAGATTGTGCCATGAATCAGCCCGTCAACAAACCACTTGAAACCAACAGGCACCTCAATGACCTTTCTGCCAAGGCCCTGGGCAACCCTGTCTATAATGGAGCTGCTCACAAGGGTTTTACCTATTGCAAGGCTGCTGT
>WGBG01000066.1 GCA_015494395.1 Deltaproteobacteria bacterium | reverse complement strand
GTGCTTGTTAAGGGCGCTGACTGGGAGGAAGATGCCATAGTTGGAGCATCATTTGTTAAAGGCAGAGGAGGGAAGGTGGTTCGTATTCCCTTTGTTCATCCTACTTCAACCACTGATACAATAAGCAAAATTCGAAGAGGGGGGTAGCCTGTAACCAACGCAGGATGCCTGCTTCCATTCTGCTGCTTCAGCCCTCTTGTTTGAACTTTCTATAATTTCCCTGAGCTATATTGCTTTCCTATATTTTCTTCCGTTGATTACTTTCCCTACAGTTGCCTGAATGGTGCTTTCCTGTGCCCTTATGTAGCAGGTAACTTCCTGCATTGTATAAGACATGATGTCCTGACAAAAAAATCTGTTCATCCCACAATATGGAAAGAAAGTAAATTCCCTTGGGTAAAAAATGTCATATTTGCGCTGAAATTCGGGAAAAACTCAAAATATAGTTTATTCCTGCCTAATTTTTTCATAAATAACAGGGCATGAATTTTGCAATTATGTCTTGAATATTTACTTTTTTGACCTTTCTAATTTTGCAACCAGTCTTGTTGTGGATTTTTGTCTGTAATTTCAACATAAAAAGGGTGAAATTATGTCAGTTTCCTCTGTATGTAAACTTTTCAACGCAATAGTTGTCTGCATTATCCTTCTGATGACATCACCGGCATTGGGGTTTGACCTGTACTTTGACACTCTCTCTGATGGTACTGTTCCTACCGGTGGAAGTGACCATACCTTCAAGGATATTACCACAGGTACCAAGATGTACACTGCCAGACTCATGTGCAGAGTAGGGTCTGGTGAGAGCCCTCCAGCCACAGTGAATCTTATTGTAACCCTGTTAAGGGACGGCAGCTATGTATCATCAGAAACCAAATCGTTTTCTGCTTCAAACTGGGTGCAATCATCAACAGATCCATTGCTTTATTATATAAATCTCATGGTCTTTCGCCCTCCTTATTTTTACTCATACTATGTTTTCAATATGCCTGAACCTGGGCCAGGTGCGAATCAACTCAGGACAGACGATTATCAGTTCAAACTTACAATGAAGGCCCTTGGTGAGTCAGATACCTCTGATAATACAGCCTACAGCGATCCCTTCCATTACTCGGTCTATTCCAGGAACCTGAATTTCAATGGCGAGACCAAGACAGTTGATTCGCTCCTTACAGGAAGTTCTTCATTTTGCCCGGGTGACACATATATAACCTCCATTGCTGGTAACTGGGATCAGAGTTGGTGGGATTCCAACTTTGCTGATTCTGACCTTTGTGCACAGTCTTCTCCAAATCCCGATGGTTACTCCACTGACCTTGATGTAGTAATGGATCTTTCCATAGCATCCCCGGCTTCGGTCAGCGGTACACGCTATGACATCAAGGGGCAAACTCCCGCCCCCCTGACCCTGAATACCGTAAGGGTTGAGTGTTCTGGTACAAGGCCTGCCACCTTTAACTTCAGTAATCAACTCCTGCGCTCAGGCACACCGGATATCACAGTAAGGGACTATCTTGATCTCGTGATGACACCAACATGGAGCGAAGATACAACCAATAACGTCTATTACTATGAATTTTCTCCTGCCTTCTACCTGCCTGTGCCAGGGCCTGGAGATACAAACATGCAATCGGGTTCGCACAAATTTGCATATTCAGCAGAGGCATCAATGGATACTGATCCCTCAAATAACAGTGCTGAATCTTCTTTTTATTACACTGTATATTCCGGCAGGCTCTTCTTTAACCAGGTGGTCGCAGATATTGACTCCGTAGCATTTGATTATGACCCATTGTGTTCACTTTATCCCTTCCCGAAACCAAGCACTGACGTTTCGGGTTCGTGGAGCGATGTGTTCGGAACAGCGCCATTCAGTGCCACAGGTCTTTGCACCAGCACTGCCGACAATCCTGACGGCTACTCCAAGGATCTTCACGTAACCAGCGGAAGCGTTGATCTGGGAACTGTGACCGGCACGGTTGGCAATATGACCATAGACTTTGATAATGTGATATTGTCCCGGAACGGGGGCAATTTCACCTCTGCTGTGCTGCAACTTCCCGAGGATGTTACTGTCCATGAGTATAATGGTCACGTTGTGCCAAGAGGAAGCTCTGAGCTGGTCTTTGGCGGCGCATCCTTTACCCAGTCAATGACCTCAGTCGAGTTGTCCCTGACTGATACCATGTTTTTTCACCAGTACGGCCTTCCCTTTTACATATCCACATCATATGTTTCATTGCCGCTTCAGGAGAGCACCAGCCTTTCGCTTGCCTATCCCGGTCCGTACTATATTCATCACGAATCCTATTCAGAGCTTGATCCGTATGACAGCCGCATAAATACAGGGTTGCCCTCAAATGATATTGTTTTTTCAACCCCGGCTCCTCCAGGCAACAACGTAATAGAGATGGGAGATAGAGGGTTCTCCGGAAAGCTCTATTTTGAGAGGACCGCAAAAAGTCTGCCCACCTCCTTCCCCCTTGCCCATATAGAATATGGAGACTGGGTGCTATACCTTGATGATGGCACTATCATGCCCTCATCAATGCTCTCAGGTGTAACCTTTGAAACAGAATTCAAGAGGGACTGCCCGGATGGAAGCTGCGGCGGCTTAACGTCCCGTTATGGCCGCTATCAGGTCCAGACAAATAAAGCTGGCATTTATGAAAATGGCGCCTTTGGAGCAAGGTTCGAAAGGCTTGGTGAAAACCTTGTTGATGGTACCAGTTCCGTGGAGTGGGGTTATTTTCCTGACAAATATGGCACCTTTATCCGTAGAGACAGTGATGCGCCGGGCGTGTTTATGGTTGCCGGTTTCATTATGCCAGGGACCAGTGAACCCGGGGGTAACACCATAGGCCAGGACCTCCTTGGTTCATGGATGTTTGAAAATGAGTCTACGCCTTACCGCTTTGCCGCGCTTAACGATCCACGAAACAGTCAGGCTACCAATGGAGACGGTTTCTTTGCCGGGCTCAATATGGGGCCGGAATCTTACGCTGACAGCATTGCTGAAGGCGTGGGGGCAGTTCTTGATTCAAGCCTTTTTGTTCGGTTTTACTCGCCTGATCCTGCGCATCCAGGTACTCATATCGAGATGCCAGATGATCCCAGGGGGGCTGTCAAGTATGTACTCAGGCAGGGCGGACTTACAGGTGTTTTTAACACCGCATTTGATTCTGAACATTCAGGAACAGTAAAAATTTACAACTATGACATCTCATTTGACAGGTTCGCCTTCCGCCAGGACAGAAACAGGCCTGACGGGACCACCTTTATTGATGGCTCACTAACATTTACCACTGGGCCGGTTGCCGTAAACAGTGAGGGACAGGAGCAGGATTTCCTGGTGGCCTTTACTGACCTTGACATAACATGCAACGGCAACCTTGGTGCAGGTCAGGTGGATACAGAGCCTGAGCCAACATGGCCTGTATGCCAGGGAGATAATGACAATGACGGAGTGGAGGATGAAGGCTGCCGTACCCTGATGTACTGGGATATGCCTGTTCTCTTGTCGGCAATGGCATTCAAGAATGACCCTGATACAGATCCGGATTCCGGAGACTGTCCGACTGAACCAAGAAAACTTGGCCTGGATACCCTTAACCAGGTTGACGGTTTTGGTCAGTCCCTGAACATGTCTGCACTCTACCCGCCTGATGGCACGGTTGAAAACCAGGAACTGGTGGGTGAGGTTCAGAGCTGGTTTGACAAGCCCACACAGGGAGACAAGCCAGGGTTTAATATAAGGCTTAGAAAGGCATACATTAACCAGGTGACCGGTTCTATTCCATCAATTCCAGGTTTTACGGTCCTTGCAGGCCTTACTGATGTTCCCCTGTTTGATGATGCCCCGCTCTCAGCTCACTTTGATAATGGTGATCCTGCAGATCATGATGAGTATCAGCTCTATGTCTTCAAGGATGAGACCGATTCAGATGGGGATTTTAACGGTGTTCCTGATTCCTATCCGGTAAACGTGGACCAGTTCCGTGAACTGCTGGATAACGACAACAAGCAGGCACCCAAGCCCTATTTCACATACTACTGGCCCTCCCCAGGCATGGTGGATCTTAACTACTACGGCAGGTATAACCGCTCTTCCGGTGAGGATATGCCCTGGTTCAAGGGTCTTAAAAAGGAGTCAGATATACTCAACGTAATAGATGTTTCCTCAGTCCCGGACTACATAAATCCTGAAAAGACAAAGTTTTCCTTTGGCGTAAGCGCTGATATATCAGAGCTTCAGAACTTCCAGGTGGATGTTAATGACCTTGCATCAGGGGTTGATACCTTCCTGCATAACGCCCTTGGAGTCGACGCCTCGTTCAGCCTTGAGGATATCCTCTGCTACACTCCGCCAGGTGGTGAGAAGATATGCCTTGATGATACAGAGGAGCTTATGCATGGCCTGACAGGTGGTGATCTGAGCAACCTGCTTGGTAGTGCCATAGATGGCGTACTGTCTTCAGGTCCTCTTTCAGATGTTATCCATCAGGCTGCCCAGGGTCTTAACGTGGCTCACCAGGCGGGCTCGCAGATTCAGTCGGTTCTGTTTGAACCTCTGAGGCGGGCTGAACAGGTTGTCCTTGATCGTGCCAATGTGCCCGGATTCCAGGGTGGCTTGAAGGAACTTTATAATAACTGGGCTGCTGTCATGGTTTACCGGATTGAAGACCTCAAGGCCCTGTCAGGAGCTCCCACCTTTGAAGAACTGGAGCAAATGAAGGCAGATGTCCAGGCCTTGCGCCAGCAGGTTGCAGCCTTGTCGAATGCCATGCAGCAGGGCCTTGATGTGTTTCAGCAGGCAACCGGGGTGCTGACAGCGGCTGATGGGCTGATAAACCGGGCACATCAGGCGACCCAGGATGCCAAAAATATCATGGGACAGTTGGACAGCGCCATGAACAGCCAGCTTGCAGGGCTTCTTGATACCGACCCGGAGAACAATCCCATGCTGGGCCGCATTGAACAGGCGAGGAATGTGGTGCGCCAGGTGCGTGATGCCATTGCGGCGGTTGATCTTGGCCGTTTTGCCGATGTGCTTCAGTCAGCAGCCCAAGCCGCAGGATCAAGCATAGATACATCCATGATAGAAAGCGCCCAGCAGACTGTAACAACGTCCTTGAGTGAGCTGGACCAGGCACTTGATAATGCAGATGATGTAATAACACAGCTTTACTCATCACTTCCCCTGTCAGACATGCTGAATCAGGCAAGGAGTCTTGTTCAGCCCGGTGGCCCGGTTATCACCACACTGGATATGCTTGATTCATCACTTTCAAATATCCAGTCAAGGCTTAATACGCTGCATGCCCTTGTAAGTGGTGAGCTTTCAATCCTCCAGGGACATCTTGCAACCCTTGACTCCATGATCGGGCAGGAACTTGCAGTTCCATCAACCCTTACTACATGGGACGCCGCAATGAATAACGGCAGGCAGGCACTTGATGATTTTGCCAGCCAGTTCGTTAACAATGCCGTTCCTGGAGGCGCACTTGGGGCGGAGCTCAACCTTCTTGCCAGCACCTTCCCGGCAGGGGGATCATGGTTTATGCACGTATTTGCAATGGATGCCTCCCTGGTGCCCAATCTGGTTGAAGCAGCGTTCAGAGATATCCTGGAAGACGTAGGTGCAGGCGGGCTGCAGGCATGGATGGAGCAGGTGGGCCTTGCAACAACCGCGTGTCTGCCGCAGCCTTCTGAAGAAGATATACGAAACATGATTAAAACCGCACTCCTTGACTCTGGTGCGGTAGAAGAGCTTAATTCGGTATTCTATAGACAATTCGGTATGTTAAGTGATGTTATTGATAACATCTCTACACAGCTTACCGCGAGAATCAACGGCCTTATCCGTGATGCAGTGGCATCTGTGAACGAGGGAATTTCCAATACTCTCAACTCGGCTGTTGATTCCATTGCCGGCAGCAGCTGGAGCGATGGAGGTGCAGAGTCTCCCCTCAAGTCTGTTGGTATTGATGGCTATGCCATTGTGAGCCAGGATGAGTTTGAGAGGCTCCACATGGAGGCAGAGTTTGTGCTTTCAGGTGAGCCCAGCGATACCTCCTATAATGCGGCGCTTGATGTCACTTCCTGGAGGGCGGATAACGGCAAAACAGGATGCCTTGACGGTGACGGCAACTACTATGATGTGACCATCTCCACCCATGATGTCACTGCTGACATGCTTGGCCTTGATATAGGTATAAAGACAGCCATGCTTGGCTTTACCATTGATCCCAGCGTGATACCAATTGGCCTGTTCGGAAACTTCTACCTTGATGGTGAACTGAACTTTGAAACCCTTGTCCTGGAGGACCTTGGTCTTGAGTTCGGTGTAGGAAAGCTTGAGGCCTATTTTGGAGCAACCGGCGCCGGACGTTTTGAGCAGTACCGTATCCCCAAGGCCGCATTTTACTTTGGCAAGTCCTGTGATTTCGCAGTGCTTGAACGGCTGGATTCAGAGGCAGCCGAATTCATAGGCACCATCAGCCCCCTGATAGGCGTTTATGTAAGAGGTTCTGTACAGGTTCCCATTTATAACGGAGGTTGTTTCTTTACCATCGGAGTTGGTGCTGATATAGGCGCCTGGTATTTCACAAATCCACCTCCAGGGACCTATGGTGGACTTGTAGGCGGTTCTGCATACGGCCAGCTTGCCTGTCTTGCCTCCCTGAAGGGAAAGGTCAAGTGCCTTGGCCAGAAATCCGGCTCTGAATACAAGTTCCATGGGGACGGATGGGCTGCAGCAGGTATTGGCTCCTGTTCTCCTGGAAGCTGGGACTCTGTATCTGATGCCAGAAATGATGACTGGTGTCTTACAGGTGATGCCACCTTTGGTGCTGAATACAACCACGGCTGGGAAATTGACGGCCCTAATGTTAACTGCTGTGACTGATACTGACCGGAGGTTGAAAATGGATAACAAGACCATCTCAGGAGTTTCATCCTGCACAGACCGCAAGAACAACATCCGGGAACATGACATCTTGGTGTCAGCCGCAGAAATGAAGAGCAAAACAGATAATATATTCAGGGAGTCATATCTTATGCGAAGTTCGATTATAGCCATTATGGGTGCTGTTATGTTGTTGCTGTTCCTTGCTGTGGACGTAATGGCAGCAGGCAGGCTTTTCTTTACAACTATTGTGGAGCGCAATGATGACGGTGAGCCCCAGGTGGTTGCCGAATGGGGTGCTCTTGACGGTGAACTTCCTGCAGAGATCAACTCCTTCAGGCTGTACCGTTCAGAAGACGGCGGAAGCTTTAAACTGCTGAAGGAGCTCCGTTTTGAGGTTGCACCGGTAGAGATTATTGCAAAGCTGGCCCTGAATGATACGGTTGCACGCTTTCAGGCATTGATTGCAGACCTGTCAAGGATAAGTACCGATATGGGAGGGCCTGAAATAGACGAAAGCAACTTTGCCGAATTCCTGTTTCAGCTCATTTCTCCATCCGGGGTCTATTACGATCCTCTAAGGGCAATGCTTCTTACCAGGGCGCATCTTGCTGCTGCAATGGGGCAGGGGCTTGCCTATATTGACACAAAGATAAATCCATCTGATTCCTATAAGTACATGCTTACAGCAGTAACTGCTTCCGGCGAGTCACTTCCTGTAGGCCAGTCAGGCATTGTAAAGCCTGCCGTTGAGACTGTTCTCCCTGCCCCAACCGGGCTTCGTCAGGTGAGATTAAGCACCTGCTCAAGTCTCAGGGGAGGGCTTGATGACAACCTTATACACATGGTCTGGGACCTCCCTGTACGTCCGGAAAAGCTTGGGTTAAAGGCGCTCATTTACGGTTATGATATTTTCTGGTCTGAATCTGACCGTGGTGTTCTTGATTTCAGAAACGGCATCCCGGCAGGCCTCCACAAGGTAAACCCTGCCCCTGTAATTGCCTCCGGGCCTCCCCCAGCCCATGGCCCTGACAGTTTTCTTGCAGTTGACAGTGCTGAAAATCATACAGAGGGGCCGGAGTGGAGACGGGGCCAGCCATATTATTACTATCTTGTAGCCCGGGATATTGCAGGCCATTACAGCGCCCCGGTGCCGGCAGTTCGCCTTGAGGTGGTGGACGCCATGCCTCCCAGGGCTGTATGGAATGCCCATTCAGAAGAAATTGCAGAAACCGATGCCACATCAGGTACCACTACATCCCGCCTTGCCCTGGTCTGGGATCAGCACAACAGCACCAATTTTGTCAGGGAATACGGGACAAACAGAGTTATCTGTTCAGCATCCCAGGGCGAGGTGTGCTACGTAAACCAGGACGAAACCTGCGACAGTGCAGAGCCCCGTTGTGCTGACCTGGATGTGGAAAATTACCTGGTATTTCGCTTTGAATCTCCAAAGGCAGCCTCTGAATGGGGGACAGACTCGGACGGTGACCACTGGCCTGATGATGTTGAAGGAGACGAGGGAACCGATCCATGTGACGCCACAAGCAAGCCAGCCGGAGAGCCGCCTGAACTTGCGGCAATAATAAGCCCTGATGATGCCTCTCATTACAGGGATATTACACCGGTACATCGCCAGATGTACTTTGTGGATACGGATGTTATCCCCAATAACCACGTTTATTGGTACCGCATTGTTGCTGTTGACAGCCAGGGCAATCAGAGCCCTCTGTCCCCGCCAATAAGGGGCGTGCTGTATGACCGTACCCAGCCCCGGCCAGAGGCATCACTCTACCATCAGTACTGCACATACAGCACCCAGCTTGACAGGGACTGTAACGGCGCCCCGGATCAGGAGACCCTGCTTGTTCTGAAGGACAACACAGGGGATGCTGCTTCGTTCAGGTTCTTCCAGGTCTGCACCATGCCTGAACATCCTGCCCAGTACCGTGCGCTTGCAAGCGGAGCAGTGGAGCAGGGGCAGGCACTTATCACTTACAGGATGCTTGAGCGGTTCCAGTGCAGGGTGCCAGACTGTGGAGACAAGTGGCAGAGTGACTTTGTGGTCAGATTTTATGATGATTCAGGCAAGGTCCTTGCTGAAACAGCCCCGTTTTATCTGGAATATCTCTGTTATTTTGCAGGTTGTATCTATCTTGACAAGACATGCCGTGACATAAGCTGGAATACACCAAATTATGTGCCGTTATCTCCTGTCAAGGTGTGTGTAAATCTGAAAGAAGGTGAGATGGCACGGGTTTACTATCAGACCCCAACAGGCATGAGCCCGTTCATGACCTTTGATCCTGCACCTTCTACTGATCAGTATTGTGAAGCACTTGATAATATCGAGGGAATAACCCCTGCTGACATATGCCTTGGCGTAAGGGTGTTCAGCCAGAATCATGTTGGATCCAGTATGAAGTTCCTTGGATGTCTGGAACTTCATGCACAGTCTGGAGAGCCCCTTAAACCTCCGGTGCTTTCTCCTATAGAGCCTGTTGAGGAAGGAGATGTGAAATTCCTGAGGCTCATGTGGAGTGAGCCTGCTGCAGGTGTAGGTTCATTTATCGTGGAGGTTACAGGTGATAATGGAACCGAGTATGCCAGCCTCTGGGGGGTGCAACAGGATGACGCCGGAAGGTTTATACATCTTGACCAGATTGCAGAACCTGAAATAGGCCAGGAGTTCTGTTACAGGGTTCGTGCCCTGTCCTCTGACATGCAGGCAAGCGACTGGTCAAACAGGCAGTGCGGTAAATGGGAGATAGCAGAGCAGCCTTATCTTGCCTGGCCCCCTGTCAAGGAACCACAGCTTGTCTCCGAAAAGCTCACTGCCTTTTATATGAAGTCGTACGATGAGGAGCGGCCTGTCCTTGTTCTCAGCCCTGATCTTGATTCATCTGTTGAACTTGAGGGACGATGCGTCTTTGAAACCTGCTACATCCCGGATTCCCAGTCCAAATACTCATGTCTCAGTGACAGGGAACTGGAGTTCTACAACTGCCCGGCCTGTTCCTACATACGTTCCCAGATAGTGGTAGATAACTTCATTGTTTACCGCCAGGAAGAAGGACATGATTTTGTCCAGGTAAGCCCGTTGATTGAAAAGGTCAACTGCCGTGTTGAGGATCATGGCGAGATTCTGAACATACTGCATGATCCCTTTATCTTCCTTCTCAATGTGGAGGAGGGCACCGTTCTTGGCATTGATGATTCATCACTTGGGTCAGGCAAGCGCATCCTCTTCAAGGATCGTTATCCGTTCAGGGGAGGTACCCGGATAAGGTACAAGGTTATAGAGATGAATCGTGCCACTGGCGAGCCTGAGCGGGAGTACACTTCAAACTGGGTAACTGTTCCCTGATCGGGGTATATGGTCTTATGAAGAGTATAATCATGTGTTTACAGAAAAAGACGGAACGTGATTGCCCGTGTCACAATAATTACAACCCAAAAGGTGCAGCCATGCGTCAGATGTTGTCTTTAATTTTAATTGTTGTTGCCACTTTATTTGTTCTTGCCACAAAATCCATGGCATGGGATGAGCGCTCTAACGCCAACCTCCTGGTATTTGATTCCGGCACCGGAGAGTTACGGGGTTCCTATCACGTGGGGAACTGGACCCTTAGTTCTGATGGAACAAGTATCCTGTTTGAGAGGTGGTATCCGGGCTCACCTCCTGAGTTTGGAGGTACTGACACCGAGTCCCTGACCATTGAATCAAGGGAGGTGGCACTTCCCAATATGCTTTCCGGTGCAAGTGTTCCGCCGCCAGCAGGGGCTGCTGAAGTATCCCTGTACAGCTTTGAAGATGCTGTATTTGCCTCGCCTGGCGAAAAGGTTCCGGGGTTATCGGTTGATCCACCCCAGGGTTCATACCCCAGGACAATTGGTGTTGAGCTTACTGCCCACGCATGGCCTAATGCACTGGGTGTTCTCAGGGTGCAGGTATATGAGGATGGACAGTGGAGGAGCTACAGCTCGCCTCACAAGATTTTTATCAGCCAGGACTCATCATTTCAGGTACGTCCAGCGCTGTGTCTTTTTCAAAATTGCAGTTATGGCTCAGAGGTTTCGCTCAGATATTACATCAGTCATGCTGCTGACTGGAACGGGGATACAGACGGAGACGGTCTTCCTGATGCCTGGGAGATTTCCAGAGGCCTTAATCCCCTTGCTGCCGATAGCGGTTCGGCACGGGCTGACTCTGATGGTGATGGCATCACCGATGTGGATGAACTGTTCAGGGGATCTGACCCTGATGATAACAGTAGTGTTCCTGATGATAATGATACAGACGGCTGGAGCGACTGGGATGAAAATATAAGGGGTACGGACCCCTATGATCCCAATGATTATCCCACTGCAACTAGACTCTATGAGGTTGAGGGGTTTGTATCAGGCACAGCTTCCGGTGCATCAGCACCCCTTGCCTCTGTGCCGTTTGCCATTGAGAGGCTTGATGGAACAGAGTTGGCATCAGGAATTACTGACGCGGCCGGAAGTTTTGGCCCTGCCAGAGTCCCCATGGGAAGTGGAGCCTTTGTAAGGGCAGGAGACCAGGCAGTTGGAGTAACCCGCTATATTCCCTTCATCCCTGATGCTAATCCTGCAGAATTTCAAGCAGACCCCTGGATCACGCCTGACGAGTGGCAGGCACAGTGGGAGGAATACCTCCGTACCTATCTTGTGCGCACAGTAAATGGTGTTGCGGCAACTCCGTACCATGCCTCAGAGCTTGCACTTCTTGCAAGGGCACTTGAGATAACCGGAGAGCTTCCGTCAGGGGCATGGTATATCTTCGGGGTATTTGGGCATCGCCCGTCTCTTGATGCCCTGGGGTTGCTGTCCGGCAAGCTCAGCTCCCATGTCTCACCTGAGACAGGAGAGCCGGCGCCAAGGACTTATAATTCCCTGATGGATGATATCAATGCCGTGCTTGATGCCGGAACTCCCGGGTGCCTGAATCTCAGGAGCCAGGTGGAGGCACTTTATCAGGGTACTGGCCAAGGCCCGGTTGAACAACAGATAGCACAGCTTCTTTCAGGAGATCAGGGTACATACGCTGCATCCCTTGTGGCAGATTACTCATTTCCCGATCTCTCAGGCCTGGAGTGGAGTATATGTCAGGTACTTGATCCTTCAGCAGACCTTGACCATGATTCCCTTACAGGGCTTGAAGAGATGGCAGGACAGGTACAGTCCAGTCCATTTGAGCAGGACAGTGATCAGGATGGCATCAGTGACCGGAATGACAACTGCCCCCTTGCTGCAAATACAGACCAGCACGACTGGGACGGCGACGGTCTGGGGGATGTATGTGATCCGGATGATGACAATGACGGCCTTGATGACGGCACTGAGTTTGCCTTTGGCTCAAGCCCGTTTAATCCTGATACAGATGAAGATGGCATATCCGATGCTGATGAATGGAGGTCAGGTACACATCCGGGCATACTTGTCTATTTCACAGATTTTGCTACCCCTGTTAATACTCCCAGCCAGGTAATTTACGGGAGACGCCTTGAGAATGCGTCTGTGACAGTCACGATATCCGGAGGGGCATCAGCAGGGGCCGTAAACTACCCTGATGAAACCACGTGGTCGTGTGTGCTTGATGGCATGACCAATGAGGGGGTCTATCAGGTAACTGCGGCTGCCTCAAGAGATGGTTACTTTGGTTATGCCCATACTGCAATCCAGGTGGACTTGACCGCACCTGTTGTGACCATAACCTCGCCTGTAAATGGCTCTACTATCAGCACCAACCAGCCTGTGCTTGAATTCAGTGCCAGTGAAGGTGAAGTGGACGTGCTTGTTGATGGAAGCCCCGTATTTGTGGAATCCGGTGAACAGCTCGGGCCGCTTTCTGCAGGGTCTCACACGGTTCGGGTTAATGCAACAGATGATGCTGGAAATGTAGGCTATGCTGAATCACACTTCACAGTTGCAGAAAGTGCGCCCCCGGTTGCTGCTGCAGGTACCGATCAGATGGCAGAGCCAGGATATGAGGTGCACCTGGATGGAACCGCATCCTATGATCCCGATGGAGTTATTGCTGCCTGGAGCTGGGATGAGGTTGGTACCAGTATGGTAACGCTTGTTGGCGCTGATACCGCAACGCCTTCTTTCATTGCACCGCTTGTGGGTGATCAGGAGGAGTTTGTCCTCACCTTCAGGCTCACTGTATTTGATGATTACAGCCAGTTCTCTTCTGATGAGGTTAGCGTGGTAGTGATAAAGTCAGACATGGATGAAGACGGTGTAGTGGATGGTATTGATGTCTGGTCAACAAGCATAATGCCGGATTCTGCCATAACACCGCTTCGTGTCAGGGCTCTTGCCGACAAGTTCGGAAAGCCTCTTAACTGACATCGTTAAAACACTCTGAAATAAAGGCTGCGAACACCGTGGATGTGTTCGCAGCCTTTTTCATTTTGTCGTAACTGTTCAGCATATTCACTTTAATAAGGTTGATAAATGGTCCTGTTTTTCTGTTCCAGAGAATAATTTCCTGGTCTTTTAAGGCTTGCTTAAGCCAAAACAGCGAAACTCGCTGGTCCCTCGCTGAGCTATAGGCGATTTTCTGGCTGCGCTTCACCAGGGAAAAACACGAAATTCTTCAGAATCACTCCAAAACAGGAGCATTTACCATACTGAATAGATACGTTTTGTCTTAACAAACATGGAGAAAGGAGTTTTGATAATTTGACAGTTCTCTGTTAGAATTTCTGTCGTAAAGTGGGGATATCAAAAAACGGAGGTGAAATGTGCAGGAGCTTGAATCAGTTGACGGCCTGGTGGTAAGGCAGCAAAAGGAGTGGGGTGAGATAATCACCGGCTTTGAGACCAAAAACCGCTACGTGGTTATGGATACCTCTGGAAGGGAGCTTTTCATGGCTGCCGAAAAGGGAGGCTCACTGCTTCTAAGGTGGTTTCTCAAGGCACTCCGCCCTTTTGAAATTCATCTGTTTAACTACGAAAACAGGCCGGTATTAAGGGTTGCCCGTCCATTCCGGTTCTATTTCCATGAGATAAACATCTTTAATGCTGAAGGCAGGCTGCTTGGCACAGTCCAGAGGAGATTTACCATTATAAGAAGGAAGTACACGGTTACAGACAGTGCTGGAAATGAGGTGCTGCAGTTCTTTGGTCCCCTCCTTCACCCGTGGACCTTTGAGATAAGACAGGGAGATGAAAAGTGCGGAGCCATAGTAAAGAAGTGGAGTGGGCTGTTGAAGGAATCATTTACTGATGCTGATAACTTTGGTGTAACCTTTCCGGCTGATTGGGATACCACCCTGAAGGCCCTGTGTCTTGGAGCTGTTTTTTTGATAGATTTTGTCCATTTTGAGAATGTTAATAACTGATAATCTGGTTTAGTTAAAATGCAAAACAGTCACCTTTAAACAACGGATGAGGGCGGATAAATGGCTAAAAAAGAACTTAAAATTGAAGATATGTCAATTCATCAGGATGCTATGGCAATGCTTGCCAAGGCAAAGGCAGACGGAGTTGAAACAGCCTGGGACAGGCTTCAGCAGCAGACTCCCCACTGTAATTTTGGAGAAGGCGGTGTGTGTTGCAGGAACTGTGTCATGGGTCCCTGCCGAATCAGCAAAAAGGGGCCCCTTGGGGTGTGCGGCGCAAATGAAGACGTGATTGTTGCCCGTAACTTCGGGAGGTTTGTTGCCGGTGGTGCTGCAGGGCATTCTGATCATGGCCGGGACTGCATAGAGGCGCTTGAGGCCGTGGTGGAAGGCAAAACAGATGATTATTCCCTGAAAGATCCGGACAAGCTTGTGCGTGTTGCTGCTGAACTTGGCATTAAGACAGATGGCAGAGATGTAATGGATGTCGGCAGGGAGCTGGTAGAACTTTTCTTTGCAGATTTTGGCAGTCGCAGGAAAGAAGTCTCCTTTGTGTGCCGGGTACCTGAAAGGCGAAGAGAGCTTTGGAAGCGCCTTGGAATAATGCCCAGGGGTGTTGACAGGGAAATAGCCGAAATGATGCACCGTACCCACATGGGCTGTGATAATGACGCCCCCAATACCATGCTTCACGCGGCCAGGACATGCCTGGCAGACGGCTGGGGCGGCTCCATGATTGCCACTGAGATTTCAGACATGCTCTTTGGCACTCCTTCGCCCAACCCCTCAAAGGTGAATCTCGGGGTGCTCAAAGAGGATCATGTGAATATCCTTGTACATGGTCACAATCCCATAGTTTCAGAAATTATACTTGAGGCAGTTAACAATCCTGAGCTTGTTGCACTTGCAAGGAAACAGGGGGCAGAGGGCATAAACCTTGCCGGGCTGTGCTGCACTGGAAACGAGCTTATGATGCGCCAGGGGATTCCCATGGCAGGTAATCATCTCATGACAGAGCTTGCCATTGTGACAGGTGCTGTTGAGCTTATCATAGTGGATTATCAGTGCATAATGCCAAGCCTTGTGCAGGTGGGAAACTGCTATCACACCCGTATAGTTACCACTGCTGATAAGGCCAAATTTACCGGGGCAGAGCACTATAAATTCACAATGCAGAATGCCAGAGAGCAGGCAGAGAAGCTGGTAAGGCTTGCCATAGAGCTTTATACAAAGCGAAACCCTGACCGGGTTGAGATACCTGCGGAGCCTGTTGATATTATGACAGGTTTTTCAAACGAGGCGGTTCTGCAGGCCCTTGGCGGCTCCCTCACTCCGCTTATTGATGCAATCAAGGCAGGAAAGATCAGGGGAGTTGTAGGTATTGTCGGATGCAACAATCCCAAATTCAAGCATGATTACTGTAATGTTACCCTTGCCAGGGAACTTATCAAAAAGGATATCCTTGTACTGGTTACAGGCTGCGTCACAACAGCCCTTGGAAAGGTTGGCCTTTTGATGCCTGATGCAAAAAGTGAAGCAGGGGCCGGTCTGCAGGAGGTGTGCGGGGCACTCGGTGTTCCACCTGTGCTCCATGTTGGAAGTTGTGTTGATAATGCCCGTATTTTGCAGTTGTGTGCATTAATTGCCAATGAGCTTGGGGTGGATATTTCAGACCTTCCTGTGGGGGCATCCTCTCCTGAATGGTATTCGGAAAAGGCAGCCGCCATTGGTACCTATGCAGTGGCATCGGGAATTTATACTCATCTTGGGCTGCCTCCGAACATTACAGGCTCAAAGGTGGTGACTGATATTGCCCTTTCAGGGCTGGATGAGCTTGTGGGGGCATGTTTTGTGGTGGAGCCTGACCCGGTAAAGGCAGCAGAGCTTCTTGATGCCCGCATTCAGCAAAAGCGGGAAGCCCTTGGAATTGGCTGATTATTAGATATAAATCATCTGAAAATCCTGGCAATCCTCTCCTGTATTGCCAGGGCAGCGGCACGGGCTGACTCATGTCCTGGGTGCTCCTTTATGGGGCGCCCTACAACTATGTAGTCAGCCCCGTTATAAAATGCCTCCTCCACGTCAACAGTGCGTTTCTGATCGTCGATATTGGCAGCAGGCCTGATGCCGGGGGTAATGATAATAAATCCCTCCCCGGTCTCTCTTCTTATATCCGGTGCCTCAAGCCCTGATGATATCACACCGTCACAGCCAATCTGAAGCGCCCGCCTTGCCCTGGACCGAACCACGTCTTTTATGTCTGCCTTGAAACCCAGATCTTCCATGTCCGCCTGATCAAGGCTTGTGAGCACAGTTACTGCCAGTATCCCAATGCCATCCTTTGCTTCAACCGCTGCCTTTAGTATGGCATCATTGCCGTGAACCGTGGCAAACGAGACCCCGTACCTGGTAAGCTGCCTTACTGCAGAGCGTACAGTCTGGGGCACATCAAAGAATTTCAGGTCAACAAAGACCTTCTTGCCCTGATCCCTCAGCCATTGAACCAGGTCGAAGTAGTCTCCTGCCATGAAGAGCTCAAGCCCCATTTTGTAAAACTGGATGGAGTCACCAAGCTCTGTGACAAGTTCTTTTGCCTCTGAAATGCCTGGTACATCAAGGGCAAAGATAAGGCGATCGTTCATTGGAATATCTTTGTTTGAAAGCAGTTTGTCTGATGGCATTATTTGAATCGTCCAATAAAATTCATCGTATCAGTGAGGTTTAGTGTATATTGCCGGTAAATGGATGCAGTGCTGCATGTAGATGAAGAATCGGAAGTCAGTATAATGCATTTTAAGGCGTTATGCTAATTTTGTTCTGATGATGCTGGTGCATGGAGAAAGAGATATGAAAGTAGCCATTACAGGAGCAAGTGGGTTTGTTGGCAGTCATGTAAGGAGACTCTTTCCTGATCACGTGATCATAGACCGCAGCGACGGGGTAGATGCCATAGTTCAGAAAATCAAGGGTGTGGATACTGTAATCAATCTTGCTGGTGCACCAATAATAAAACGATGGACCAGTGCCTACAGAAAGGAGCTGTGGGACAGCCGTATCAGGACCACAGAACGGCTTGTTCAGGCCATAGAAAAGAGCAGGGTAGGCTATTTTATCTCCACGTCCGCAGTGGGGATTTATCCGGATGATACGGTGTGTGATGAATTATGCAGTTTGAAGGCAGATGATTTTCTGGCAAAACTTGCCACTGAATGGGAGGTGCAGGCCCTTAAATGCTCAAGGCCAACGGCAGTTTTGCGTTTTGGAATGGTGCTTGGAAGGAATGGCGGGGCACTTGCCCAAATGATACCCGTATTCAGATTATGCCTTGGGGGTCCCATAGGGCGCGGCCAGATGATTACAAGCTGGATAGATATTGACGACTTGATGGGTATATACCAGTTTCTGATACAGGGCAAAGGAAGTGGCATTTATAATGCCGTTTCCCCAAATCCTGTGACAAATTATCAATTTTCAAGGGAACTGAGCAGAATTTACGGCTGCCCCATTATGCTCCCGGTTCCGAAACTTATTATAAGACTCCTGTATGGAGAGGCCGCCAGGGTAATACTTGCCAGCAAGCATGTTCTGCCAGCCAGGCTGTTAAGTGAAGGGTTTTCTTTTAGATATCCTGAGATTTCAGGCTCTTTCAGACATCTTTTGCAGAACGTCTCTTAGCCTGTAGTACCGTAAATCTCAGAACTGATCCCTGAATCCCTCTCTGATTACCCTGTACTCTCCGGTTTCAGTGTTCAGGTCATAAATATTGAAGTTTGTCTTTATATCCATTCCCGGATAGTGAACCGCAAAGTTTACTGAGGCCGAGCCTTCAGGGCCGCTTACAATACGGTGGAATACGCGGCATGGCCATACAAGCATGGCAGGCCCGTCATGGATGACTTCGTCTTTTTGCTTTACATAACCAGGCGTTATTTCAAAGCTCTCAATCCTGCCATGTTCTGCTGAGTAGATCTCAACAAAACGCGTGCCGTACAGGACCATCAGATTGTCATCCTGGTGCGGGTGCATGTACCAGGGACGTTTTACATCTGCCACCTGCCCTGGGGATATGGCACCACGGTCATGGATTACACGGTCTATGGCGTCAATTCGTGGAAGCACTTTGATGGGCAGACAGTCAAAGTGAACACCTGGGGTCTCTCTGAGTTTTTGAAGTTTGACAATCCGGTAAAATCCCGGCTCTTCCATTATTATTTCTGATGGTATGGTCATGGATTTAATTTCACAGGATGGGTGTGTGTTTCAAGAAAAATCAAAATGCCGGGCGGGGTAAGGCAAGCTTACCCCAGGAGCCCGGCACATTTATAGCCTACTGCTCCAATTTAAAACAGCGTTCCATTTTTTAGGGAGATAATCAGCCCGAGCCCTGCAACTACAGCAAACCAGACAATCAGGCAGGTTACAGCCCTCTTTCCGTGGGATGGCTCTATGGTTACCACCTCTCCGGCAGGCGCCCTGCCAGCCCTGAAGGCTGCTATTGCCGGGAAGCACAGCACATAGAGTCCCATGACAAACGATACCAGGAAGAGCAATGTGCTTGGCCAGTCCACGTTGACCTTGTAATCAAATATGGAGTAGCCGGCTGCCCCGGCATAATCCATCCTCAGTCCTTCCCGTGCTGCGCACATTACAAAGATTACCACGAACATGGCAATGGCTGCTCGTATTGCATACTTCTCTGGGTTCATGTGCGCCATGCCCAGATATGCGGTAAGCGCAATGCCACCGATTGCCCCCGCTATAAAAAACGGATTCTGCAAGAAGTGGAATTCGCCCGGTATCTCACCAGCCCACCAGAACCCTGCGGCAGCGGCCACAACTGAAAATACAAATGCCAGGTTGACACCTCTCTTTGCAACGTAGTCAAGGTACTCAGGATCGTAGTCAGGCCTCTTTCTGAAGTACACAGCATAAAGCATCATGAAGACGCCTGTTACTGCAAAGGAGGGAAGAAGGATATGGAGGAGCCTTCCCGGTGCCACACCGTGGAATTGTCCTCCGCCGGTTAGGTAATGGCCTTCAGGCGTTATAACCCAGTTTTTCCACTCTGCCGGCATTAACTGCTCCATTGAGAGCATATGGATTAGTGCACCTGTAACCAGAACCGCTATGAGTGCCAGCCAGCCCCATCCAGTCTTGAAGGCTGAGGCGTCATTTTTTCTGTTCCCCAGGTAAAATGCATATCCTGCATAGAAGCCAATGGTAACAACAGCCAGAAAGAGCAATGCGTAGAATGCTGACATTGTATTTGCCGTGTACCAGAACGGGTCATAAATCACCTGAACAAACAGAAGTGGTGCAACCCCAAGTACAATGGCAATGGAGAAACTGACGGTAATTACCCTGCCAAGTGCCTTGGCAAGCCTGGTGCTGTAGTCGGTCTTTTTAGCCGCTTCCCAGAGAGCTACAAAGATACTTCCCACAACCAGATTGGCCATGACGATATGGAGTGCAAAGGTCAGTACCATCAGGACCTGAAAGATTACTGGGTAAAACGGCACACCGGCAGGGTCACGCATATTATTGAGAAATACTGAAATGTCCATCTCTTACCTCCTAACAATCCAGAAAAGATACTCAGCCACTGCAGCCCTGTCATCATCGTTGCCGGCAAATGGGGGCATGAACGGGTAGTCACCCAGGGCCTCAAGGAACCCGGCAATATCCTCAGGAGATTCAGGTTCCAGATTGGCCAGCAGTGCTGGAAGCGGGCGCAGTTTGGCGTTTATGTCAAGTGCGTGGCAGTTGCCGCATTGGTGAAGAGCAATTACCCTGCCTGCCTGCAGCCTGCCTGTCTGGCTCGCCATGTTGATGTTGTCCGGGCGGAAGTACAGATTATTCAGAAAACCTTCATTGTTGTATTTATCAACTTCAGAACTTATGCCTTTGGCTTGGATGTTTGTGGCAACAATCTGATTGCCGTACATGTACTGGGCTATGATATAGGGCCTTCTGACACCTTCCCTGAAACCTTCACCTGCTCCAAT
>WGBG01000065.1 GCA_015494395.1 Deltaproteobacteria bacterium | reverse complement strand
TCTTCGCAATCCCACGCGCACGGTTCCCTGACCTCAAAATTACAATAATCATCGCAACAGGAAAATTGGCACTCTTCATATATTTCAGAAAAACAACCAGGATCTTCTTCTGGAGAAGAGATTCCACACTCTTCCAGTGCCTGCGTAAAACAACCACATTCAGCCATCTGCGCATGAGATGCAACAGCCGTTAATGAAAGAATGATTAACGCACATATACCAAATTGAAACAAAAAAAATTTGCGCATAATTTTCCCTCCGTATTCAGAAATATAATTTGTTGGACACTTCTATCTTGATTCACTTTTATGCAAAAAATATTCCCCTACCGAACTCACAACAACCATTTGATTTCATTATATTTTCAACGCAAGATAACAATTTCGAGTCTCTAACCATGGAAATATTTTCCATATTTACTATTACCCTATCCTATAACTTATTAAAATAACTATATTTTAAATGTGAAAAATTTTACACCCAGGGTCCTTTCTGGCATTACAATTATGCTTCGATTCAGTATCAGGACCACCTTTTTTCATTTTAGGCAAGCAAATTTAAAGATACTGCATCAAAGCGGTTTGCTATTTCCCTTGTACAGGATATAATAAATATTTTGTTTTATCGCTCACTATGCACCCAATAGAGACACTACCCACATGCTTATAGAAATTGACCCTAAACGTCCAAGGCCAAGACAGATTAAACAGGTTGCTGACTGTGTAAGGCAAGGTGGCATAATTATCTATCCCACTGACACATGCTACGGTCTTGGTGCTGACATATTCAACAAAAAGGCAATTGAAAAAATCTGCAAGATAAAGGGGCTGCCCAGAAACACACCCTTCAGTTTTGTCTGCTCGGACCTCAGTGATATCAGCATGTATGCACGGGTTTCCGATTATGCATACCGCATTCTCAAACGCTTTCTTCCAGGGCCATACACATTTGTTCTGGAAGGCTCCAGGCAGGTTCCAAAGATGATGCTTACCAAGCGCAAAACCGCCGGAATCAGGATTCCTGATCATCCTGTCTGCCTGATGATTGCCGAGGAACTTGGAAACCCTATCATAAGCACCACGGCAGGGGTTGGTGATGATATAGTGGAGGACCCAAGAGACCTGCCCAATGCACTTGCCAAGAACGTGGACATAGTGGTGGACAGCGGCATTATAGTACCGCAACCATCAAGCGTTATCTCGCTGGTGGATGATGAACCTGAAGTTATAAGGGAAGGACAGGGGGACTGCTCCCTGTTTTATGAGGATTAAGATGCTGCCTTAAGGCAAATAAGCCATCAAATATCATCTTATTCTTATTCATCAGATGATTTTTCCAGGACTTTCACCAGGTTCTTTCCAGCCCGGAAGACCACTCTCTTTCCTGGCTCACACTTTGTAAGTTTGCCGGTTTTGGGATTAATAAACTCCCTTGCCTTTTGCGGTGTGACGGAAAAATTGCCAAACCCCCTGACCTCAATACGCCTGCCCTCTGCAAGGGCATTGGTCATGGCATCGAATACCATGTTAACGATTTCCACCACATCCTCCCGGAAAAGTTCAGGGTTTTGGTCCTGAAGTTTCCGGATAAGGTCTTTTTTCTTTAACGAACCCCTATTCATACATCACATATTCCGCACCAGAGCCCTGGATAGCCCTTTTAATACCTTGGGAAACAGCCCCGGCAGCTCCATTTTCAAGTATCTCTCTGATCATCTTCATCTTGTCTTTGGCAGGATAGATCAGCGCGGGCTCGCCCTTTATACCGCCGGCTTCGGCAGCAGCAAGGACAGCAGTATAAAAATTCCCCATTTTATCCACAAGCCCAAGTTCAAGTGCCCGTTTCCCGGAGATAATCCTGCCGTCTGCTATTTTTCTAACCTGCTCTTCAGGAAGATTACGGCTTTTGGCAACATCTGATATGAATTGATTGTGAATATCATTCATCACATCTTCAAGAATGGCCTTTTCTTCAGGTGTAAGCGGCCTGGTGACAGAACCAAGGTCTTTGAGTTTGCCACTTTTTATCACAGTTGTTCCGATGCCGACCTTTTCCATGAGTTTCTGCAGATTAGGAATCTTCATTATAACACCAATACTGCCTGTCACAGTACCTGGATTGGCAACAATGGTGCGTGCCCCCATGGCTGCGTAAAACCCGCCTGAAGCTGCAACTGAGCCCATGGATACCACCACCGGCTTAACACTGTCTGTGTGTTTTATCTCCTGAAAAAGCTCCTGAGATGCCCCCACTGCCCCACCAGGGCTGTCAATACGGATAACTATTGCCTTTACCCTGGAGTTGTCACGAAACTTTCTCAGCTGTGTCAGGATTGAATCACTGTCTGCAATGACACCGGTAATTTTGACAATACCTACCCCCTCTTCTGTCTCACCTTCAACAACAGTTGTGGTAGCAGCATCAGACAGACCCTTTACCACCATTGCAGTGAGTCCAAAAAATAATAAGCCGGTAAAAATTGTCAGCACCCCAACTGTGGCCAGTGCAATAAGTATCACATTATTTCCGCCTTGGCGTGACCTGGATGTGGAATCAGACATGATATTAATGCTCAACTATGATGAATGATGAATCTTGAATGTATAATATCTTGTTATAAATAATCAAAAAAGGGGCTATGACTCATGATGCCACGCCCCTTGATCCGGATTAGCCGGAGAAACTATTTTATACCTGTGTTTTGCTCAGGTGAGATTTTAATCAATCTGCTGATTCGTCCTTATTCTCTTTTGACTTGGCAAGAGACTGCTGAACCAGCTCTTCCTGAAGCAGGCTTCCAAGGGTTGTAGCGCCCTTTCCGCTTGATGAGTACTCCTCATAGTAGGAACGCTCTTCATCCTCAGCAATACGCTTGAGGGAAAGGCCGATTCTGCGTTCAATAGGTGCCACATGAATTACCTTTGCAGAGATCTCTTCGCCTGGTTCATATTGTCCAACTGGTGTCTTGACCTTGCCAGGCCCTATCTCGGAGACATGAACAAGACCCTCTACGCCCTCTTCAAGCTCAACAAAGATACCGAAATCAGTGACATTTGTAATCTTTCCGGTAACCATGCTGCCAACAGGATAGCGCTCAGGAGCAGACTCCCAGGGATCGGGATGGAGCTGCTTAACGCCAAGGGAGAAACGTTCTTTCTCCTTGTCAATATTAAGCACTACAGCCTGTATGCTCTGGCCCTTTTTGAACAGTTCGCTGGGATGCTTGATCCTCTTGCTCCAGGACAGGTCAGAGATGTGAACCAGACCGTCAATACCCTCTTCAATACCGATAAAGAGACCAAACTCGGTGACATTCTTAACCTTGCCCTCAATGACAGTGCCCTGGGGATAGCGCTCTTCGATAAGATCCCATGGATTTGGCTCAATCTGCTTGAGGCCAAGTGAAATTCTCTTGTTCTCAAGATCAACCTTGAGCACAACAGCCTCTACCTGGTCACCTACACTGACTATCTGGCTGGGCCTGCGTATGCGCTTTGTCCAGGACATTTCAGATACGTGAACAAGGCCCTCGACTCCCTCTTCAAGCTCAATAAATGCACCGTAATCAGTAAGGCTCACCACCTTGCCTGTAACTCTTGCACCAACGGGATATTTTTCTTCAGCCCGTGCCCATGGATCTTCGGTAAGCTGTTTGATACCAAGGGACACCTTTTCGGTTTCTGGTTCATAGCTGAGTACCTTGACCTTGATGGTATCTCCAACCTTGAAAAGCTTGGAGGGATGCTCAATGCGTCCCCATGATATGTCCGTGATATGAAGAAGGCCGTCAATGCCCCCAAGGTCAACGAATACGCCATAATCCGTAATATTCTTTACGATCCCCTCGCGTTCCTGGCCCTCTTCAAGAGTTTTCAAGGTTTCTGCACGCTTTGTAGCCCTGTCCTTCTCAAGTATGGCCCTGCGGGAGACAACAATGTTTTCCCGTTTCCTATTACACTTGAGGATTGCACATTCCAGCTCAGTACCTACCAGAGATTCAGGCTCCCTGAGAGGCCTGAGATCAATCTGTGAGAAGGGAAGGAAGGCTATAATGCCACTCTTCCTGTCACCTATCCTTACTGAAAGGCCGCCCTTAACCCTTGAGATAACAGTGCCCTTAACCGGCTCCTCTGCCTCAAAAGCGCGTACTACATCTTCCCATACCTGCTTTCTCAAAGCCTTTGAATGAGAAAGCATAAGGGTGCTGTCATCAGAACTCCATCTTTCAAGCAGCACTTCAACGGTGTCTCCAGGCTTGACGGTTACTGTTCCGTCATCATCCTGGAATTCCCGCAAACGGATAAGCCCTTCAGACTTATATCCTACATCGACCATCACGTAGTCACGGTCAACACCTACAACAGTACCCTGGAGGATCTCGCCCTCCCTGAAGGTCTTGAGGCTCTGCTCAAACAGATCCTCAAACTGACTCATGTCCTCGATATCGTCATCATCCTCCAAAACATCTTCTGCCACACTGGCAGAATCGGTTGCTGCCGGGACATCACCGGTCTGGTCGTCAAGTTTTTCTTCAATAGAACTGCCTGTTGTTTCCGGTTCAGAAACAACTGTTGAAGTTTGTTCCTCAGTTACCTGGCTCGCCACATTATCCATTATTAAATAAACCCCCTAAAAGAGTGAAATGAGCCTTTATAACAGGCAGCCACCTAAAATTCAATGATTCTTGTCAAAGTTTTAGAAAATAAACCTGAGAACCCCTGTCATGCACAAAAACAGGATATATTTTATCGTAAAAAAACAGCTCAAAGCTGAAAGCTCAAGGTGCAAAGCAAGAGAAGTCATGTTTGCTTTCAGCTTCCCACTTTGAGCCTTGAGCCAACTTTCATGTCATGGGTGACAGACCCCATGTCATGCATGAAAGTTTAGCTACTACGTATCTATTCAGCGTAGTGAAGGGTCTTGTTTTGGAGTGACTATGAAGAATTTTGTAGTTTTTCTTGGCGAAGCGCAGCCATAAAAATCGCGCCTGTTTGAGCGAGGTACGAGCGAGTTTCGCGATTTTGGCTGAGCAAGTCTTAGAAAAACAAGAAATTATTCACCGGAACGGAAAAACAAGGCCCTTCACTAACCTCAAGAACCATCAATACGCTGAACAATTACGCTACTACTTGCAAAAATACAAAAATTTGTTAAATTGTTTTTTTCAATGCGGACAGTCAATTTTTAACCAAAATCCAAAAACACCTAAAAATCCCTGTGGACACCGCAAGTTGACAAACACTGCCGCCATTTGGCAAGGTGCTTGGCACAGGGAGTAACAGGAATTTGCCACTGTCTGCTTTACAACAGGAAGATCCCGTTTCCAGTCCGGGATTTTCGCTTTATTCAATCCGGCACTTTATAAGGACCAACACCTTACTATTATGAAACGCCTGCAGGCCGTGTTTCACTAAAGTGCCAGATTCCGCATCGTAATATCCTCGCGATTACAGATAGCCCAATTCATTTTTGCAGCTCTGTTCCAGCCCTCAGGCCCATACAACAGAGCAGAACAGGGCAGAATCATGCCAGGGGATTACAGCGCAAACAGTGCAGGAAGGCAAGCAATTACGTTTCAGGAGTCTTTAATGGAAAACAAAATCAAAAAAATCCTCGTCGCCAACAGGGGGGTGCCGGCTGTACGAATCATGCACACTTGCCGCGACCTCAAGATTTCCACTGTAGCAATTTACAGTACGCCAGACCGGCTGTCGCACCATGTAATGGTTGCAGACAAGGGGGTACACATCGGTGAAGCCCCTCCAATTGAGTCATATCTCAACAAGGAAAAGATTATAGACACTGCCCTGAAGGAAAAGGCGGACGCAATCCATCCGGGCTGGGGTTTTCTTGCTGAAAATGCCGAATTTGCACAGATGGTAAAAGATGCTGGCCTCATATGGATTGGCCCGGAGCCAGCAGTTATCAGGAGCATGGGCGACAAGATAGAGGCAAAAAAGATTGCCATTCGTGCCAATGTTCCCACCATTCCCGGTATCAGCGATGTTAAGGATGTAAAGCAGATCAAGGAATGGATGAAGAACGAGCAGGTCACCTATCCTATAATGATAAAGGCGTCTGCAGGTGGCGGCGGCAAGGGCATGGTCAAAGTGGAGAAGGACAGTGAACTTGCCGGAGCCCTTGAGCAGGCACGTTCAGAGGCTCGCAAGGCCTTTGATGACGACAAGCTCCTGGCAGAAAAGTATATTGAGCGTGGGCGCCATATAGAGGTGCAGATCGTAGCAGACATGCACGGCAATGTTTATCACCTGTGCGAGCGTGAATGTACCCTCCAGAGGCGCAACCAGAAAATAATTGAAGAGGCGCCCTCACCCTCTCTGAATGACAATCTCAGAAACGAAATCTGCTTTACTGCTGTGCGTCTCATGCGGGAGATCGGCTACACCACAGCAGGCACTGTTGAGTTCATATTTGACTCCGAAACCCAGAAATTCTACTTCCTTGAGGTGAACACCAGGTTGCAGGTTGAGCACGGCGTTACGGAGCTTATAACAGGCTTGGACATCGTTGAGCTGATGATAGACGTTGCCAGAGGCAAGAAGTTCTGCTTCAAGCAGGCTGATGTGCACCCCAACCGCTGGGCCCTTGAAGTCCGTATCAATGCTGAAGATCCAAAGACATTTGCGCCCTCCTTTGGTACAATTACCAGGCTCCAGATACCCCAGGGCCCAGGCGTTCGCATTGCCCAGGGTGTTTATGAAGGTGCGGACATACCTCCATATTATGACTCCCTGTTCATGCTCCTCCTTACCGCAGGCCGCAACAGGGACAGCGCAATCAGGGCAATGGACAGGACACTGAGCCGCAACCTGCGTATTGAAGGCATCAAGACCATTACCCCGCTGCTTCTTGCAATTATCAGGCACAAGGCATTCCAGGCAGGAAACTTCTCCACCAAGTTTATTGAAAACCACATGGATGAGCTAATCTCCATGTTCAGGGTAAAGGATGCCCAGGATGAGGCTTTGAAGATTGCTGAGTATGTAGCCAAAATTTCAGCCCTTGGTCCCCAGGAGTGGATGTAATTATGAAGAAATTTGAAAAGAAAATGTTCAGGCCAGGCATGAAGCCTGCTGAGATAGTAAATAAACTCAGAAACCTTGACGGTGTTGCCATCACCTGCACAGGCATGAGGGATGCAGGTCAGTCGGACTACAAGAACCGTCACAGAATATATGATCTGAAACTCCTTGCACCTTATTACGAGGAGATGAATCTCTTCAGCTCGGAGTGCCACGGCGGTGCACGCTGGCACGTCGGGGTTATGAACCGCAAGGAAGACCCCTTTGAGGAGATAGAGATATTACGAGAGCGCATGCCAAGCGTCATGCTCCAGACCCTTATCAGGGAAACCAACCTGTTCGGTTACAGGCCGTATCCCAAAAATGTAATTGAGTACGTGGTGCAGAGGGTTGACATAGACGTATGGCGCTGCTTTTCATTCCTTAATGATGTCCGCAACATGAGGGCAGTTGCTGAGGTTGTAATGAAACGCGGCAGGCTGTTTCAGCCAGCTATCTCATTTACCCAGTCAGACTGGACCACCAACGAATACTATCTTTCAGTTGTTAAGGACATTGTTGATCTTTGTGCAGGCACTGATGAAATCGTACTCTGTATCAAGGACATGGCCGGTGTGGGCAGCCCTGAGCGAATCAGCAGTCTGGTGGATGCCATCAAGCAGAAGTACCCTGATCTTGTAATACAGTATCACCGCCATGCCACAGATGGCCTTGCAATGCCAGCCCTTCTGGCTGCTGCAAAGGCAGGTGCAAAGGTGCTTGATGCCGAGGAGGATTCCCTCACCAGGTTCTATGGCCAGGCCCCTATTCTTGCACTCCAGGCATATCTTGAAGAGTCAGGTATCAATGTATTGCTTGACAGGGAAATGGCAGAAAAGGCTGTACAGAAGGTCCGGGAATGGATTGGCCATTACGAGTGGGCAGAGTCTCCATTCAAGGGCTTTGACCACACTGTTACCAGCCACAGGATGCCAGGCGGCGCATTTCCAAGCTCCTTTGAGCAGGCAGAAAAAGGCGGTTTCCTCCACCTTATGCCGGCAATCCTCAAGGTAATGTCCCTGTACAACAAGATTGTAAAATACTTTGATGTTACTCCAGGCTCCCAGATTACATGGGTAACCTGCAGCGGCATTGTAAACAAATACGCCAAGGAAAAGGGCGAGGCTGGAGTTCAGCACGTAATTGATCTCCTCACTAAACTGGTTGAGGAGAAGAATCAGAATTTCAAGGCAATGAGCGAGGAAGAGCAGGCAGAGCTTCTGAAACTCTTTGCCACTGCACCTGGAGATTTCAAGAATCTCCTCCTTGGCGGTTATGGCAGGCTTCCCATGGGCTGGCCTGATGAGTGGGTTTACAGAAGCGCCTTTGGCGAAGAGTGGAAGGAAAAACTCAAGGAGAGAAAGGAAGTCTCCCCGCTTGAACAGCTCAAGGACGATAACCTTGACCAGATCAGGAATGACCTTGCCGATGCTATTGGCCGCAAGCCCACTGAGGAGGAGTTTATCCTCTACCTCATGCACCCCAAGGATGCCCTGGGAATAATCGAATTCCGTGAACAGTATGGTGATACCCCCCTTGTCCTTCCAACCAATGTATGGCGTGAGGGCCTCAAGAATCCCGGAGACAAGGTTGAATTTATCCTCTGGGGACAGCCGTACTGCATTGAGCTTGTATCAATCGGCTCAGAGCATGAAGGTATAATCCATGTTGTCATGAAGGTTAACAACAAGACCAGGGTTTACACTGTTGAAACACCAAGGGCCAAAAAGGTTGAGATCCGCATGGCCAAGGGTCCGGAAGAGATAGGGGCACCCATTAACGGTAACCTCTGGCGCATAGGAAATCCGGACAGGGGTGCAATCAAGGTTGGAGATGTTGTTCACAAGGGTGAAGAGATTGCCAACCTTGAGGCAATGAAAATGGAAAACGCTATCCTTGCACCGTTTGATGGGGTGGTAAAGGAGATAGCTGTAAAATTGAACGACTCAGTTCAGGAAGGCCAGTTGCTCTTTGTATTGGAGAAGAAGTAACAGAGATAGACGCACAACACCAACTGTTTTTTCAGGGCTGACCTCTTGGTCAGCCCTTTGCATTTCATGAGCATCCAACCAATTAAAAACCCCAGATTTGTAGGCAAAAACTTTGTACATCTTGACGCCATTGACTCTACCAACACCTTCTGCCTGAAAAATGATAATCTACTCTCAGAGCCTGGAACCGTTGTCTATGCAGACCGGCAGTATGCAGGAAGGGGGCGAATGGGAAGGCGATGGGAGCAGGGAGACGGAAGCCATCTCTTTGCATCATTTATATTTCACCCCAGGCTTCCGGCTGAGCTGATTCCATCAATAACAATATGCGCAGGTGTTGCTGTTCACCGGCTCTTTTCCTCCCTGGGCATTGAATGTTCACTTAAATGGCCAAATGATGTGCTTGTAAATGGCAGAAAGGTATGCGGAATTTTATGTGAATCCCGTATTACCGGAGAGCATACAGTAGTGGTTGCAGGAGTGGGCATAAATATCACAGGAGGCATTGAGCAGTTTCCACCCTCCCTTGGCATCACCACCCTTGAGATGTGCGGGGTCAAAACTGACCGTGACACCCTGCTTATTGAACTTGCAACGATTTTTGACCAGGCGCTTCATACCATACATGGCCCGGCACGTGATTCATTGTTCAGGGAATGGGAGCAGGCATCTGCATCAATCGGAAAAAAAGTCAGCTTTGATCATGGCTCTGGCCGGTGCATCGGCAAGATAACAGGTCTGGACCACCTTGGCAGGCTTCTTGTCCGCAGTGCGGATGGAGGTATTGTTACAGTCCTCTCAGGTGAGGTGCAGTTTGAGTGATACATTGCCAATACCTCAGGAAAGCGGCATAAATACCAATTCAGGCAAACTGTTTTATTTTATGGTAGTATTTATGAAAAATGTGCTGTATAAGGGTTGATTAATCGGTTTTTTTATTCACCTGACAAACTAAAAATATGGATTACCAGAATTCGCACATAGCCAATACCTATTCCAGGTTTCCAGTAGAATTTGTAAAGGGCAAGGGAGCATTACTCTTTGACAGACAGGGTAATGAATACCTCGATTTTGTCTCAGGCATAGCGGTTTGCAGCCTTGGGCACTGTCATCCTGCAGTAACCAGGGCAATCACCCAGCAGACAGAAACCCTGATGCATGTTTCAAACCTCTACTGGACAGAACCCCAGCTTGAACTTGCCCGGGCCATTTGTGACCACTCTTTTGGTGACAGGGTATTTTTTTGTAACTCAGGGGCAGAGGCAGTTGAATCAGCCCTCAAACTTGCCAGAAGGCGTGGGAAAATTCTTAAGGGGCCGGAATGCTTTGAAGTAATATGCCTTAAAGGTTCATTTCATGGCCGCACCATGACTGCCCTCTCAGCCACAGGGCAGCGCGTTTATCAGCACGGTTTTGAGCCCCTGACACCAGGCTTCAAACACATACCGCCAAACAACATTCAGGCCCTTGAACTTGCAGTTGGACCCCGGACTGCCGCAGTGCTTATTGAGCCTGTAATGGGAGAAGGCGGGGTAATACCGCTCTCTGATGATTTTCTCAAGGCAGCCAGGGAGCTTTGCAACACCCATAACTGCCTGCTGATATTCGATGAGGTACAGGTGGGAATGGGCAGAACCGGGACGCTTTTTGCCTATGAGCAGACCCCTGTTGTCCCTGATGCAATGTGTCTTGCAAAGGCACTTGCCAACGGTTTTCCCATAGGGGCAATGGTTGCAACCGAGGATGCAATGGAATTCCTGCCTCCAGGCACACACGCTTCAACCT
This sequence comes from Deltaproteobacteria bacterium, assembly GCA_015494395.1. Taxonomy (GTDB): domain Bacteria; phylum Desulfobacterota; class Dissulfuribacteria; order Dissulfuribacterales; family QOAL01; genus S144-17. The sequence continues at coordinate 16,829 of WGBG01000065.1, read as the reverse complement.
TTGGAGGAAATCCCCTTGCATGCGCTGCGGCAAAGGCAGTTCTTGACACAATGCTTGAGCCTGGCTTCCTTGAAAATGTCAGGGAAACAGGTCAATATTTCAGGCAGGGCCTTGAAAGTATTGCATTGTCCAATAAAGACAAAATAAAAGAGTGCAGAGGCAGGGGAATGATACAGGCAATCGAGCTTGCCACCCCTCAACCCGATCTTGCCATGCAGATACTTGAAGACCGCTGTCTGGTGCTCCTTGGACACGGACGCATACTTCGTTTCCTGCCACCGCTTATTGTATCCAGAAACGAGATTGATCGCATTCTGGAGGTAATTGAGAAAAGGCTGACCCAAACAGCTCAAAGCTGAAAGCTCAAGGCTGAAAGCCTGAAAAGATAAAAGTTTAACCGCAAAGAACGCAAAGGTTTTGGATATCCAAATTCATCAAAATTTCATTTTTACCAGGATTCACAGATGACTACAGCAACAGACAACAGTAACAACTCTGGACCCAGGCACTATCTGCAGGTTTCTGACCTGGACAGAAAAACATTACTGAGCCTTATTGAAAGGGCAATACAGCTCAAGAATAACCAGAAGGCCGGGCGCCCCTACAGACCGGCAATAGACAAGGTGCTGGGCATGATGTTTGAAAAGCCCTCTACCCGTACCCGCATATCATTTGAGGCAGCAATGTACCGCCTTGGTGGAAATGTGGTGTTTATGCCATCCAGGGACCTTCAGTTAAGGCGCGGTGAGCCCCTGAAGGATACGGCAAGGGTCTTTTCCCGCTACCTTGACTGCATTGTTGTCCGCACCTTCGGGCAGGAGATTGTTGAAGAACTTGCCAGGTGGTCATCCATCCCGGTAATAAACGGCCTTACCACTGAACATCACCCGTGCCAGATACTCTCGGACATAATGACTGTAGTTGAGTACAAGGGTCATGAACTTGAAAAACTTAAAATTGCCTGGGTTGGGGACGGCAACAACATGGCACATTCATGGATACAGGCAGCAGCCCGCATGGGATTTTCTCTTTACCTTGCCTGTCCGGAGGGATACGAGCCTGATGCCGAAATCCTAAAAAAGGCAAGGGACGAGGCAGGATCAAAAATAGTCCTTACCAACTCTCCTGAAGAGGCTGTTGACCTTGCCGATGTGGTGAATACAGATGTCTGGGCAAGCATGGGGCAGGAAGACGAGGCAGAGGAGCGCCAGGAAATATTCAGGCCTTACCAGCTGCACTCTGCCCTGCTTAAAAAGGCAAAGTCAGACGCCATTGTCCTGCACTGCCTGCCGGCACACAGGGACGAAGAAATCACAGATGAGGTCCTTGAGGGGTCACAGTCAGCAGCCTGGGACCAGGCAGAAAACAAAATGCATATTCACCGTTCAATTCTTGAATGGGCAATGGAACTCCAGGAGGGATAAGAAGTGGGTACAGGAATAAAAAAAGGGGATGTTAACAAGATCGTACTTGCGTACTCCGGGGGCCTGGACACATCGGTAATCCTGAAATGGCTCCAGGAGACCTATGACTGCCCTGTGGTTGCCTATGCAGCTGACATTGGCCAGGAGGAGGATTGGGATGCAGTGCGTGCCAAGGCAATGGATACAGGTGCCTGTGAGGTATTCATACAGGATCTCAGGGAGGAGTTTATCCGTGATTACGTTTTCCCCATGTTCAGGGCAAATGCCATCTATGAAGGTGTGTATCTGCTCGGGACATCCATTGCCCGGCCCCTTATAGCAAAGGAGCAGGTTGAAATAGCCAGAAAGACCGGGGCAGATGCGGTAAGTCACGGAGCAACAGGAAAAGGAAATGACCAGGTCCGTTTTGAGCTCACCTTTATGGCACTTGAGCCGGATATCAAGATAATAGCTCCCTGGCGCTTCTGGGATCTTAACTCCAGAAACAAGCTCATTGACTTTGCAAAGGCGCATAACATTCCAGTCCCTGTGACAAAATCCAAGCCATACAGCATGGATGCTAACATGCTTCATATCAGCTATGAAGGCGGCATTCTTGAAGACCCCTGGGCAGAGCCTCCTGAGGACATGTTTGCATGGACCAAAAGCCCGGAAGATGCACCGGATAAACCAACGTATATCGAAATAGAATTTGAGAAGGGTGATCCGGTTGCAGTCAACAATGAAAGGCTCTCACCTGCAACGCTCTTTTCAAAACTCAATGAGCTTGGTGCTGAAAATGGTATAGGGAGGGTTGACCTGGTTGAAAACAGATTTGTAGGCATGAAATCCAGGGGGGTTTATGAAACTCCGGGAGGAACAATCCTCAGGACCGCTCACATGGCACTGGAATCCATAACCCTTGACAGGGAGGTCATGCATCTGCGTGACAGCCTTATCCCCAGGTATGCAGAACTGATATATTACGGTTTCTGGTTTGCTCCTGAAAGGGAAATGCTTCAGACAATGATTGATGAGTCCCAGGCAGGGGTAAACGGGACTGTCAGGCTCAAGCTCTACAAGGGCAACTGCCAGGTTGTTGGGAGAAAGGCTGAAAAATCACTTTATATGCCTGATTTTGCCACCTTTGAAGAGGATGAGGTTTACAGTCAGGCAGATGCCGAGGGTTTTATCAGGCTCCAGGGCCTCAGGCTCAGGATCAGGTCAATGGTTGAAAAGAAGCAATAGAGAACAGTATGACTATGGCTCACATGAGGTGTAAAATTTAAGGTGGGGTATAACCGTGACTGATGATGTTGACCGCAGGAAGAATATCAGGGTTGTTTTTAACGTAAGCGCAGATGTTACAGAATCAGGCAGCCAGGGTAGAAAAATACACTGTGAGGACACCAGGGATATCAGCCTCAAGGGTGCCTATCTTCTAACAAACGAACCATTTCCTGACGGAACAGAATGCGCAATAGACCTGCTGCTTGAAGGCTCAAGCTCAAAACTTACACTGCACATAAAGGGCAAGGTGGTACGAAGTGATAATGATGGCATGGCCGTAAACTTTACAGACATGGACGTGGACAGCCTGATTCACCTGAAAAATATCCTTTACTACAACAGCGGGGACCCTGACAGGATAGATGCAGAGCTTGCAGGTCCTAGATTGAGCGTTTCAAAGCCGGAAAGCTATTTTTTCAATAAAATTCAAAGGAATTAGATCAATTATAGTTTTCCAGATTTGAAACCCTTCGGGATTGCCGTATTTGCCGCATCTCCTTTGTCAGAGGAATTCCCATATAGCCGACTATTATGGGAATTCCTCTTTCGCGGATCTGCAGCAAATCCGACAATCGCTCAATCTAGGCAGGTGAAATTTAATAAACCATTTTACTTGACATATCATCGCTCTTACAGAGAAAGTCCCACACAGGAGACATTATGCACAGAATGCACCAGAACCATTACCGCGTCTATTACAGGCAGTTTTCACCATTTGCAGCCCTTGGAATGATAATCCTGGGCGTGGCCTTCTTCTTCCTGACACTTCCCATATTTCTGGCAGCCCTTGCCATCTTTGCAGGCTTTGCAGCCTGGCTTGGCTGGCGCATAAAAAAGACCATTGACCAGATGGAAAAGGAGATTATCAGGCAGGGTCAAGGCTTCGAACAGATGTTAAGGCAAGATGATATTGAAGTTATAGACGTTACACCTGAATCTGATAATGACTTCTATAAAAAATAGCTGAACCACCAGTTCAGCCAACAAAAAAACCGCTGTGTTCAGATCACGAACACAGCGGTTTTGTTTTTTAGTTCAGCCTGTAGTTACGAACTTCAAAAACTACTACTTGACGTCTTCAAAATCCGCATCAACCACATCGTCGTCTGAGGCGCTTCCGCCACCCTGGGCTGCGCCACCTGCTGCACCGGCACCTGCCGCGCCTGCTCCAGCTCCGGCAGCGCCACCAGGACCTGCAGCACCTCCTGCCTGCTGCTGATACATCATCTCGGCAAGTTTGTGAGATGCCTGCATCAACTCCTCCTGGGCCTTCTTTATTGCCTCAGCATCATCACCTTCAACAGCCTTCTTCACAGCGGCTATCTTCTCGGTGATCTGGTCCTTTGTGGCCTGGTCAACCTTGTCACCAAGCTCCTGCAGGCTCTTTTCCGTTGTATAGACCAGATTATCCGCCTGGTTTCTCGCCTCTGCAAGCTCCTTGCGTTTCCGGTCTTCCTCTGCATGAAGCTCGGCATCCTTCTGCATCTTTTTGATCTCTTCTTCTGAAAGACCACTTGATGCCTGTATCCTGATGGACTGTTCCTTACCGGTTGCAAGGTCTTTTGCAGACACATTCAGTATACCATTGGCGTCAATATCAAAGGTAACCTCTATCTGAGGCACGCCCCTGGGAGCTGGCGGGATACCCACAAGCTCAAAGCGTCCAATGGTCTTGTTATCTGCAGCCATTTCACGCTCACCCTGGAGTACGTGAATTGTAACCGCATTCTGGTTGTCTGCCGCAGTGGTAAATATCTGGCTTTTCTTCGCCGGTATGGTGGTATTTTTCTCAATGAGCTTTGTCATTACACCGCCCATGGTCTCAATACCCAGTGAAAGCGGAGTAACATCAAGCAGCAGAACATCCTTGACATCACCCTTGAGTACAGCACCCTGAATTGCAGCACCTATTGCTACAACCTCGTCAGGGTTAACACCCTTGTGGGGCTCCTTGCCAAAGATCTCCTTGACCTTCTCCTGCACCCTGGGCATACGGGTCATACCACCAACAAGAACAACCTCGTCAATGTCGCCTGTGGTGAGTCCTGCATCCTTTAGGGCTGTTACGCAGGGACCCTCCAGCCTATCAATAAGGTCTGCAACAAGCTGCTCAAGCTTTGCCCGGGTAAGTTTCACAACAAGGTGCTTGGGACCGCTTGCATCTGCTGTAATAAAGGGCAGGTTTATCTCTGTCTCTGTGGTGGTGGAAAGCTCACATTTTGCCTTTTCCGCGGCTTCCTTGAGCCTCTGGAGAGCCATGCGGTCCTGACGCAGATCAAGACCATTCTCCTTCTGGAACTCCTCTGCAAGCCAGTCAACTATTCTGAGGTCAAAGTCCTCACCACCAAGGAAGGTGTCTCCGTTGGTTGCTTTGACCTCGAAAACGCCCTCACCTATCTCAAGGATAGAGACGTCAAAGGTACCGCCTCCCAGGTCAAATACTGCTATCTTTTCCTCTGATTTCTTGTCCAGTCCGTAGGCAAGTGCAGCAGCAGTGGGCTCGTTGATGATGCGGAGCACATCAAGCCCGGCAATACGTCCTGCGTCCTTTGTTGCCTGACGCTGGCTGTCATTAAAGTATGCCGGAACTGTAATGACCGCCTCTTTAACCGGCTCACCAAGGTACTCCTCGGCGGTCTGCTTCATCTTGCCAAGAACCATGGCAGAGATCTCAGCAGGACTGTAATCCTTGTCCTTGATCCTGACGTAAGCGTCACCGCCTGGCCCTTCAACAATTTTATAAGAAACGATATCACGGGACTTGACCACCTCAGGGTCATCATACTTGCGTCCAATAAGTCTTTTTACAGCAAAAACTGTATTTTCCGGGTTGGTAACTGCCTGACGTTTTGCCAGCATGCCAACCAGGCGCTCACCCTTGTCAGTAAACGCCACGATAGATGGTGTTGTACGTCCACCCTCGGCATTTGTAAGAACCTTGGGGTCACCACCTTCCATAATGGCAACACATGAGTTGGTGGTACCAAGGTCGATTCCTAATACTTTGCTCATCTTATATTTCCTCCTGATTTCTGAAATTCAGCTACTAATCTTCAAAAAAATATTCAAACTCTTCAGAACCCTGTTTATCAAATCCAAGCACGTTCAAACTGCCTGTTTTCACTACATAAGCGGGATCTTCAAATCTTATCCAAACAGTAAGCATTTAATTCAGCTTGTCCACTGTTATTATGAATCTTTTTTGGAAACAACTACCATTGCAGGCCTGAGTAGTCTCTCATGGAGCGTATATCCCTTAAGAAGCTCCTTGATTACGGTATTTTCCTCCACCTCATGGTTGACTTCAGTGGACAGTGCCTCATGGTAATTGGGATCAAAACGCTGGCCCTCGGCTGCAAAAACCTTTAATCCGAACTTTTCAAGGGTCTTCAGATAACCTGACAGCGTAAGCTCAAGACCCTCTATGAGTTTTTCTATGTCCTTGGTCTCCTTTGCCGACTCAACGGCGCGTTCAAGATTATCCAGGAAAGGAAGAAGCTCCTTGGCAAAAGCCTCAAGTGCATACTTCATGTGCTCTTCCTTTTCCCGCTGAGTCCTCTTTTTGAAGTTTTCAAGCTCTGCCGCAAGGCGAAGCACCTTTTCCTTGTAGGCTTCAAGCTCTTCCTGGGTCTTGGCCAGTTTCTCCTCTACGGAAAGGTTCTCGTCACCGGCATCAGCAGTTTCTGCAGCATTTTCACATGCAGATGCTGCCTCAGCATCCTCCTTTACCTCAGACTGTACATCAGGCTGTTGTTCTTCATTTTTTATATTTTCCATGACTTACTCTCCACTTTATATTTTTTCATTCGAAACTGTTCAGCGCATTTATTGAATAAGGTCGGTAAATAGATACTTTCAGTCACTCCTTCTGGCTTCTGAATGTTACTGACCAAACGCACAAACTAACCCATGCATCCCTGTTACACACATTTCTTAGACACTGTTTAACCAGTGTAACTATCGGTAAGAACAAACAATTTTAAGGATTAAACTGGAGTGATTGAAAAGTTTAAGAAGAAAATAAGGACGATTTCAGGAAATGCAAGGGGAGAAAATCAAGAAAAAAGGAGATGGAGAAAATAAGAAGAGAAATTAAAGGTCTTTGCTAAGGATATGAGCAACATACTCCACAAGGGCCATTGCCTTGGCATAATCCATGCGTGTGGGACCGACTATTCCTATGCTGCCTACCGGAATGCCCTTTTCACGGTATGGTGTTATGACAACACTGCTTTCAGGTGCAGAACGTCCTAGTGCATCCTTTCCGATAAATATATTTGTATCATCCATCTCCATACAGCGTTCAAGCAGGGTTACCAGTATCTTCTTTTCCTCAAATGCCTCAAACAGTGCCCTGATTCTGGGGATGTCTGAAAATTCAGGATAATCAAGCAGATTCAGACGGCCATCAATGATGAGCTCCTTGTGGGCATCATCCGGGGTTTCTGCGCAGATAGCCTTTGCCAGCAAGGTTTCCAGAAATTTCCGGTCCTCTTCAAGGCTGTCAAGAAGTTCCTGCTTGAGCTGCTCAGGCTCCATGCGCTGGAGGCACGCAGATATTGTTTCAGCCAGGGCCCTCAGTCTGCGCTTGGGGATGCTGCAGTCAATCTGAAGAAAACTGTTCTGCACCACTCCTGAATCATAAACCGAAATTACAAGGATAGTTCCAGGCCTTACCTCTACCAGGTCCACATGAATTAGCCTGTGCTTGTCCACATGAGGGGGCGTAACCACAGCGGCATTGCCTGACCATGAGGCCATGACCTTCACCGCCCTTTTCAGCACCTCTTCAAAATCAGACGCATTGGCAAGGATGGCGTTTTCAAGCGCTATGCGCTCGTGCTTTGAAAATTCATACTTGTCCAGGAGATATGAGACATAGTATCTCATGCCCTGGTGGCTTGGCACCCTGCCTGCCGAGGTATGGGGCTGATAAAGGAGACCGAAATCTTCCAGATCTGCCATGCAGTTTCTTATGGTGGCAGGGCTGAGGCCAATACCGGACTGGCGTGCTACCGTGCGGGAGCCAACCGGTTCAGCAGTGGCAATATAGGTTTGCACCACTGATTTCAGTATTGCCTCGTCCCTTTCTGAAAGTTCCTGTCTGTTTTCTGATGCCATAATTACTGCCTGCGTCCTCTTTTATTGTGCGGATAATGTCCGCCTTCTTAACACCAGATAGAAATTAATGTCAGGCCCATATCATGTCAACAGCATCATGCCTAGATTGAGCGTTTCAAAATCTGGAAAATTATTTTTTTTTCAATGAAATTAAAAGGAGTTATGTAGATTATAGCTTTCCAGTTTTGAAACCCTTCGGGATTGCCGTATTTACTGCATCTCCTTTGTCAGAGGAATCACCATATAGCCGACTATTAAAGAAATTCCTTTTTCGCGGATATGCAGCAAATCCGACAATCGCTCAATCTAGGTCATGAAAAAGTTGGTAACCACTTTTTCCTGTCAAAGCCCAGTGGTTACATTGCCAGTTTCCGGGCATTAAGCACCAGCATCAACAGGGCAATACCATCAAACATAAGGCTGATTCCCACCATAAGTCCCACCAGCCATGTGGCGCTGAAGGGCCATCCTGCCATAAATATCAGTGCCAGAGCCAGGGACAGTATGCCGTTTAGCATGGTCCACCCCCAACCGGGCAGGGGCTTTATTACAAGCGCAAACATAATGCCTGCAAAGGCATCAATAAGGAAATAGATTATAAGTAGAATTCCCAGCGCAGCAGCCCCGGCAGCAGGATAAAATAGTAAAAGGAGGCCAAGGGATATGAGCAGGAATGGCTTAAGCCAGGCAAGATTCTCACCCTGGTATGTCATACGGGTCATAAAAGCAGTGGCAACCCCGGCCAATATAAGTAAAAGGGCTATCAAGACAGACAGGGTAATGGACAGTACCGTAGGTAAAAGAATGCCCAGAAATCCTATAGCTATCAACACCACTGCTGTCAGCATGGTGTTTTTCCGTGTCCTTTCATCCATGAAAATCTCTAACGAGTATTGTGTCATTTTTCTTCCCTCTCTTGATCAAACAATTTAATTCGCCAATCATTCAGTCCAGGCATCAATCACGTGATCTGCGCCTTTATGGATTGGCACTTTCCTGTTTTGTAGAGTATAAGCATTAAACAAAACTTTACAAACTCTGTTTCCTTCACCCACTTCTTCCAAGGAGCAACTCCATGTTTATTACCCGATCCATTCCCCGTCTTCTCCCTGAGCCCCTTAAAGGGCTGGCAGACCTTGCCCTTGACATGAGATGGAGCTGGAGCCATGCCTCGGACGACCTTTGGCGCACCATTGACCAGGAACTGTGGGACGCCACAGGAAATCCCTGGTACATCCTTGAAAGCCTTGGAGAGGCAAGATTAAAAGCACTTGCAAAAGACAAAAAATTTCTTGAAGAGCTTGACCGCCAGCTTGAAATCAGGGAAAAGGCCCTGTCCCAGCCAGCCTGGTTTACAAGGGAACACTCTGACAGGGAGCTTAAAGGTGTTGCGTATTTCAGCATGGAATTTGGGATGAGCGAGGCACTTCCCTTGTACTCTGGCGGCTTGGGTATCCTCGCAGGTGATCATCTCAAAACGGCAAGCGACCTTGATGTGCCGCTTGTGGGTATTGGTCTCTTTTACCAGCAGGGTTATTTTCGCCAGGCCATTGACAGGGAGGGGAACCAGCTTGAATTCTATCCATACAATGACCCGGCAGTTCTCCCTGCCCTGCCCCTTAGAGATACTGAGGGAAACTGGTTAAGAATTGAAGTTGAGCTTCCCGGGCGCACCCTGGTCCTTCGTACCTGGGAGGTTCAGGTGGGACGAATCAGACTGCTTCTACTTGACAGCAATGATCCTCTGAACTCGCCTGGCGACAGGGGAATCACTGCCAAACTTTATGGAGGTGGGAAGGAGATAAGGCTCCAGCAGGAGATAGTTCTGGGGCTTGGAGGTTGGAGACTTATTGATGCCCTTGGCATTGAGTGTGAAGTCTGCCACATGAATGAAGGACATGCGGCCCTTGTGGTGCTTGAGCGTGCAAGGTCCTTCATGAAGGTGGCATCTGTATCCTTTGACGTTGCACTTAATTCAACAAGGGTTGGAAACATCTTCACTACACACACCCCAGTAAATGCTGCCTTTGACAGGTTTCCGGCGCCTCTGCTCTCCCATTATCTTTCGAAATATGCAGATTCCCTTGGAATATCAATGGAAAGACTTCTTGGCATGGGAAAAGCTGATCCAAATAATCCTGAAGAGCCCTTTAATATGGCATGGCTTGCACTTCGGGGGTGCGGTGCCGTAAATGGCGTAAGCCGCCTGCACGGAGAGGTAAGCCGCAAGATATTCTCTGTGCTCTTTCCCCGCTGGCCTGTGCACGAGGTTCCGGTGGGCCATGTCACCAATGGCATACACATACCCTCCTGGGACTCCAGAGAGGCAGATGAGCTCTGGACCACATCATGCGGCAAGGAACGCTGGCTCTGGTCACTTGAACGCATTGAGGCAGATTTTAACAAGATTGATGATGAAACATTATGGCAGTTCAGGACCAGAAGCAGGCTGCGCCTGATAGAGTTCTGCCGCAAGCGTGCTTCATGCCACCAGGCAGTATCAACACCGTCCTGCAGTGACAGCACAGGAAGCGCCACTGAATATCTTGATCCCAACGCCTTTACCATGGGATTTGCCAGGCGTTTTACAGGTTACAAGCGCCCTAACCTTCTGCTCCACGACCCGGAACGACTTATTCGCATACTTAACAGGCCCGGTATGCCTGCACAGCTTATCATTGCAGGCAAGGCACACCCCGAAGACAAGGCAGGCAAGGCAATGATCAGGGAGTGGATTGAATTTATCAAGCGCCCAGAGGTGAATGGCAGGGTAATTTTCATTGAGGATTACGACATGAGCGTTGCTGCCCACATGACCCAGGGTGTGGACCTATGGATCAACACCCCCAGAAGACCCTGGGAGGCAAGCGGCACCAGTGGTATGAAGGTGCTGGTAAATGGCGGTATAAATGTATCAGAGCTTGACGGATGGTGGGCAGAGGCATACTGCCGGGAGGTGGGCTGGAAGATTGGAGACGGTATGGAACACGCTGATCATGCGTCATGGGATGCTGCAGAGGCAATGGAACTGTACCAACTGCTTGAAGACGAGATTATTCCTGCATTTTATGACAGAGACAACCGGGGAATATCAAGGCCCTGGGTAAACCGAATGAAAACGAGCATGGCAAGGCTTACGCCCCGTTTTTCCACAAACAGGATGCTTCGGCAATACACAGAGGAATTCTACATTCCTGCAGCAACTGCCCTTAGGAGACGTACCCGGAGTGGCGGCAGAACAGGACAGGAGATAGAGGAGTGGCGTGAACGGATTCAACTGCACTGGGCAAATATTCACTTTGGAAACATGGAGGTTGAACAGAAAGATAACATTCTTGTGTTCCGTGTGCAGATATATCTTGATGATCTCAATCCCGATGATATTGCAGCAGAGCTTTATGCCGAACCGGAAGATAACGAATCTTTCCCGGAGATAATCACCCTTGAAAGGAAGGAGCAGCTTACAGGTGCAATAAACGGGTTCCTTTTCCAGGCCAAAGTAAAAACCGCCCGACCTGCATCTCACTATACACCAAGGATAAGGCCCAGGCATCCTGATGTACAGGTACCCCTTGAAGATGTGCACATCCTGTGGATGAAATAGAGATCGGAGAAAGGAAATAATGCACGACGAGACACTGTTTGCACATCTGATGTCCCAGGTATGGTTTCAGTTCGGGCTTGTTACACTGCTGGGCTTTATGACCGGGCTTGAGCTTCACGGATTTCTGGAGGAACGAAAGGGAGAGCTCAACAAGAATGAAAAACCGGTTCGCTTTGGTACCAGCCGTACATATACGTTCATCGCCATCCTCGGGTATGTTTCCACTGTGCTGGACCATTCACTGCACCTGTACATGTGCACCTTTGCAGGTCTTTTGGTGTTCATGGCAATTTTCTATTTTCACAAGCTTAACATCAGGCAGTCAAGCGCACTTCAGCCCCTGGTTGCCCTGGTAGTTTACCTCTACGGCCCTGCCGCAGCCCTGCAGCCTGCATGGTTTCTTGTGCTTCTCTTTGTTTCTGTGGTGTTCGTGCTTAATGCACGCCCCCTTGCCCACCAGATACTGGAGATGGCAGACAGGCAGGAGATGCTTACCATTGCCAAGTTTCTATTTATCTCAGGTGTCATACTACCACTCCTGCCCCGAACACCTGTCTCAAGTTATATCCCGGCATCTCCATTCAAGATCGGCATAGCTGTTCTTGTGATATCATCAATATCCTACACAGGTTACATACTGAAAAAATACTTTCTCAAACGACAGGGATACCTTGTTGCAGGCCTTCTTGGCGGACTTTACTCAAGCACTGCCACTACCCTTGTCCTTGCCAGAAAGACAAAAGGTAGCTCAACCTCAAGCCCAAGCCTTAATGCAGGCATCATTGCCGCATCCGGTGTTATGTATTTGCGCCTGTTCATGCTGGTGGCATTCCTTAACGCCTCTCTTCTGAAACACATCTCCATTCCCCTCCTTGTTCTTGGTGCCGCAGGGCTTGGAGCTGCATGGTTCTGGAGTCACAACACCAAAACCGTCAGAAGCCAGGATGCAGAGATGGGTAAATCCAATCCCCTGGAACTTGGAGTGGCGTTACTCTTTGCCTTTCTCTTTGTGTTCATGATTGCAATTACACGGCTGGTAATATTGCACTTTGGGAAAAGCGGTCTTGATATACTCTCCTTTGCCGTAGGCTTTACAGACATAGATCCGTTCATCCTCTCCCTGCTCAATGGTCACTATCAGGGAGTGGGCCCTGTTCAGGTTACCGGGGCAATTCTTATAGCTGCCGGGAGCAACAACATCCTGAAGGCAGGATATGCCGTTGTATTCGGCAAGCGCAAATTCACCATGCAGGCAACCCTGTTCCTTATCCTTCTGGGCATAATCTCCCTTGGCTGGGGTTTTTCAATGTCCAGGGGATTATTCTGATACCCGACACCTTAAGGAGTTTATTATGATTGAAATTTTATTTATATGGTTCATCACTGCAGCAGGTTTATGGATAACCACCAAATTCATCAAGGGTGTAAGGGCAAAAAGCACAAAAGCGCTCTTGCTTGCAGCTCTGGTCCTGGGATTGATAAACAGCTTTATCCGGCCAGTCCTGCTGTTCTTTACATTTCCCATCACCGTATTTACCTTTGGACTGTTTGCACTTGTTATAAATGCACTTATGATAAGCCTCACCGCTTCCATAGTGCCTGACTTTGAGGTTGACGGTTTTGGCTCTGCCTTTTTTGCAGCACTCCTCATGGCACTTCTTTCCATGATTGGCCTTGCAATTTTTGCAGCACTCTTTGCCTCAAACATGGAGTGGATGTTCTGGCACGGTCAGTCAATGAGCTGCGGAATGCCGATTTGACCTGATTTAATCAAAAAAACTACATAAGAACATAGACATAAACAACATGACTAAAAAACACTTTAAAAAATATATTCCACACCCTCCTCATCACTCCAAGCGCAGGCGTCCCCTGCCGTGGCAGGCTCCAAAGCCTGTGGAAGATGATCCGGCAGCTCTTGAAAGGGTTCGCAAGATAATGGAAAGCCCTGGCTACCGACAGGCTGACCAGGATATTGATTTTCTTAATCAGGACGAAACCCGGGGCATACGTCTCCAGATTGACTATATGAAGCCTGAACTGCTGCTTGAACAGCAGGGGGTAAAGCATACCATAGTGGCATTTGGCAGCACCCGCATTGTAGAACCAGGTGCAGCAAAACGTAACCTTGAACGCCTTCAGGAAAAGGCTGCCCAACATCCTGATGACAGGCGTCTGGCACAGCAGGTCAAGACAGCAGAACGCATACTTGCAAAGAGCCGCTACTATGATGTTGCCAGGGAGTTCGGCAGGTTGGTGGGCCAGTTTGGAAAGGGACCAGAGGATAACTGTCTCACACTGTGCACCGGCGGCGGTCCGGGCATGATGGAGGCAGCAAACCGCGGTGCCTTTGACAGCGGCGCAAAATCAATCGGACTGAATATCACCCTTCCCCATGAACAGTATCCTAACCCCTACATATCACCTGAACTTTGTTTCCGGTTTCATTATTTTGCTACGCGCAAACTCCACTTTTTGCTCAGGGCTGTCGCCCTTGTTGCATTTCCTGGGGGCTACGGCACCTTTGATGAACTCTTTGAGGCATTAACCCTGATACAGACCAGGAAGATAGAACCGATACCAGTGGTCCTGGTAGGGGAATCTTTCTGGCGCAGTGCAGTAAACGTGGATTTTATGGCAGAAGAAGGGGTAATAGACCCCGAGGACAGGGAACTTTTCTGGTACGCAGAGACTGCCCAGGAGATCTGGGAAGGCATACTGCACTGGCACAGGGTTAATGGCAAACCGCTGTCTGAACTTGTGAAATAAAAACAGTTTAACATCTTCCCTTCTTCGTATTTGTATTTAACTTATTCATATATCTACTTATCCAAAGACATTCCTGAAAATCAAAGACAGCTAAGGAGGTTGGTATTATGAGCATAAAAAACGAAGTAAGGGAAACAGTACAGTCCATCATTGATAAAGGCAAAAAGATTCAGGATGATGTAACAAGTTACCTGAAACAAAATATGGAACAGACCCTTGAGGACCTTCGAAAGACCCGTGAGTCAATAGGCAAATTTACCACCACGGTCCTGGATACAACCTATGCCGCAGTGAAAAAGGCAGGGGAGGATGTTGAAACGATAATGTCAACCACTGCTGAAACCATGCGCAAGAAGCTTGAGGAAAACATCCAAACCACACTTGAAGCTGCCAGAAAAAAGGCGGAAGATGCCAAGGAAGCACTTGAGGAGGCCTTGGAAAAGGTCAACAATGATTTTGACAAAGTGGAGGACAAGGTAAGAGATGCCTATGAGGAGGCGATGGAAGAACTTGAAGAGAAGACCCAGAGGGCAAAGGCAGAAATCAAAAAGTTTGCTGACTCCATAACCGAATTTAACTCGGAAAAGACAAGGGAAATCAACGAACGGACACGAAACACCATTGAAGAAACTGCTCAAAAGAGCAGAGAGTATTTTAAGGAACTTGAACGGGGCTCTGAAGAAACTATCAAAAAACTGTTTGAACACTCAGACAGCAAAATGGCTGAATGGCTTGAAGAACTGAAAACAAAGATCAAAAAATAATGTAACTGTTCAGCGCATCGGAATATTTCATTATCCATGTCCACCACATAAATACTGTTTTGCTGACCTAACCATGAGTTCCCCCAGTTTAGTGAAAGATCAAGCTCCTGGAAAAGTCCAGCGCCTCCATATCCCAGCCCAAGGATCGGTTTATTTGACGAGGCTATGGCTGCCACTGCTTCGGGAGTACCCCAGTTATAGCCAAATGCAGTATCAGACCCCGCTATTATTACCGCACAGGGAGAGAGGTCTGTTCCCGCTACATTATCAAGAGGGATAAGGGTAGTGGGGTAACCGTTCGCTTCAAGGAGATCACTGTAAGCTGAGGCGCCTTGTGTATCGGAATTATATATGAAACAGGCCCTGCCTATTTCGGCAATATCACTCCATGTCCTGAAGGCAAAATCATAATCCGGCCAGTGTTCTTCAACAGAAGTTGTACCACGGGTATATGCCAAAACAATTTTTCCCATCCATGCAAAACGATTCGTATCTATTCAGCGTGGTAAATGGTCTTGTTTTGGAGTGACTCTGAATAATTCCGTAGTTTTTCTTGGTGAAGCGCAGCCATAAAATCGCGTCTGTTTGAGCGAGGAACGAGCGAGTTTCGCGATTTTGGTGTAGCGAGCCTTAGAAAAACAAGAAATTATTCACCGGAACGGAAAAACAAGACCATTTACCAACCTTATTAAGATGAATACGCTGAACAGTTACAACGATTCTCTGTATCAGGAGATGGGGACTCCGATGAAACGTTTATTCGGTAGGAACTGTGAGGTGTGACGGGAATGGAGGGAGTTACAGGAATTTCAAGCCATCCGTACGGTGGGAAAGCCTGCTCAGGCACTGTGGACGACCATAGTATATCCCCACTGCCATTACTGATGGAAAGTATCAGATTGCCTGGATTCCCTCGCTTACTGATGAAAACATCCACCTGGGAAACTGATTTGTAATAAGGCCTGAATTCCTGCCAACGGGGCATTTCCCTTTCAAACCAGACCCATAATCTATTTCCTCCTGGGCCTGGTCCTGTTCAAGCTGAGCGCTGTAGGCGGTAACAGCACATGACATTGACAAGAACAGAAGGACAACAGTAACCAGCAGACAGGTATTTTTTTTCATGGCCTTTTCCTCATTCCCTGTAAAAAAGATACTCCTCGTGACACCTGCGGTGCCACGAGGATAAACAGCATCACATTAACTGGTACAATAAATATTATTGCGGACATACCCCAGCAGCACACCTGCTGCCCAGGCCCATGAAAATACCCTGGCCTTCCTCGCACTGTTCAGGAGTTAATCCAACGCATTCTCCATCAAGACAACAGGCACCTATCCGCACAGGACACTGTATTTCTGAACAGATAGCGCCCGGTTCCATAGGCTGACCGCCATTTTCTTCGCATTTATCCAACGGAATCTCAAGACACGCTCCATCAGGCATACAACATGCTGTGGGAGGCGCAGGGCACCTGGTATTGGAACAGTCGGTTCCAAGTCCCATTACCTGTCCGCCCTTATCGATGCACACATAGTCAGGGAGATCAGCGCAGATATCATTCGGCAGGCAACACGCCAGGGGACAGTCGGGTATCTGCTCATAGAAACAACCGACAGCCGGATCGCATTTATCAATGGTGCATGGATCTCCATCGTCACAGTCTATCAAGGTGTTGATGCATTCCCCTGTATCTGGATCACACATGTCCTCGGTGCAATGATCGCCATCATCACAGTTCCGGGGAACAAAAATGCACCCCTCTACCGGATCACAGCGGTCCAGTGTGCAGGAATCTCCATCATCGCATACAATCGGTTTATGCAGACATTCCTCAGTTTCCGGGTTACACCGGTCCTCGGTGCAGACATTCTGAT
>WGBG01000064.1 GCA_015494395.1 Deltaproteobacteria bacterium | reverse complement strand
TTTTTTCAATGAAATTAAAAGGAGTTATGTCGATTATAGCTTTCCAGTTTTGAAACCCTTCTGGATTGCCGTATTTACTGCATCTCCTTTGTCAGAGGAATCCCCATATAACCGACTATTATGGGAATTCCTCTTTCGCGGATCTGCAGCAAATCCGACAATCGCTCAATCTAGCTTTTTATCCATGTCTCTGTTTTCCTTCCTTGTAGATACGGGCTTTAAGTCCCTGGCAATTGTTCGGAATAATAGAGATAATGACATGACGACCCTCGCTAGGTTGCGGGCTCGCTTGCTCCCTTAGGTTTATCGGTCTGTCATGTCATATTTTACGTTTAACATGCTATTATCATTTTTGTGGCATTAACATACAAGGTTTTAGTGAACCCAGTCTATCTGACACTTCTGACACAACGACAGTAAAGGGACTGGTCAACATAAACGGCGGTTGAATTATCGGCAAAATCAACTCCCCATTGACCAGTGCCATTATCTGATTCATCAGCGCTCCAATATGGTGCCAAGTGCCCAACAAGACCGGCAAGATGATGGTTTAGTGTGGAGCTGCTGTATATACTCTGAAGCTCATCCACTGTCGGAAGACGCCAGTCATCATAACCAGAGGCAACCATCCGGTCACAGGTACTGTTTCCATCTGCATCAAATACATCCTGATACAGGAACGGCCCCCTGTCATTGGCCTGCCACATAAGGTTTCCTATGGCGACCTCACATGGCTCCCTGCCTGTTGTGCCGCCAACACACATACCGCAGGAATCAAAGGTGGCGTTTCCTCCCCAGACCCCGGCACAGTCCTGCTCACAGCCACTATCTGTCGTGGCATTAACACACTGGCCGCACTGATTCACGTAATAAATCTCTATCTCCGGGGAGTGCCACAAACCGCCGCAGTCCTGGGTACAGTTTGCATCATCACCACTCACGCAGTGCCCGCACTCATTGATATGGCTCTCTCCTCCCCAGACTCCGGAACAGTCCTGCTCACAGTCATTGGAGGCATTGCTGTCGCACACACCGCAGTTATCCTCGGTGGCATGACCGCCCCACACACCGGCACAGTCCTGCTCACACGCATTTTCAGGAAGCACGCAGTTTCCGCACATGTCCGTCACGTTGGCGCCGTTTACAACGCCTGCACAGTCCCTGCAGGTTGAGTTGTCACCGCCGCACACACCGCATGCATCATACCCCGTGGTCCCATAGGGAATGCCAGCACAGTCACCACAGGTGGCATTGTCATTTGAGGGATCTGCATCGCACACCCCGCAGCCGTCTTCATAGGCCCCGTTTCCACCGCAGCGAACACAGCGCACATAAAGGGCATCATCTACGTATACTGAGGATGAATTGTCGGTAAAATCAACTCCCCACTGACCAGTGCCATTACCTGACTCGTCAGAACTCCAGTATGGAGCAATGTGCCCGACCAAACCGAGGAGATGATGATTGGATGTCTCTGGAGCATAGATACTCTTAAGCTCATGGACTGTTGGCAGACGCCAGTCCTGATAACCCGAGGCCACGAGCCTGTCACAGGTGCTCAACCCCTCCGGATCAAACACCTCATCATGGGTAAGCGGCCCATTATCATTTGCCTGCCACATGAGGTTTCCAAACTCCTTCTCGCATGGGGTCCTTCCGGTAGTCCCCCCTGCACAGATACCACAGGAATCAAAGGTGGCGTTTCCTCCCCAGACTCCGGCACAGTCCTGTTCACAGCCAACATCTGTTGTGGCATTTACACACTGACCACAAGGGTTTACGTAATAGACCTCCAACTCAGGGGAGTGCCAAACACCGCCACAGTCCTGTGTGCAGTTTGCATCCTCACCGCTCACGCAGTGCCCACACTCATTGATGCGACTCTCACCACCCCATATCCCCGCGCAATCCTGCTCACAGTCATTGGATGCATTGCTGTCACAAACACCACAGTTATCCTCAGTGGCATTTCCACCCCACACACCGGCACAGTCCTGCTCACATGCATTTTCAGGAAGCACGCAGTTTCCGCACATGTCTGTTATGTTTGCGCCGTTTACAACTCCGGCACAATCCCGGCAGGTTGAGTTATCGCCTCCGCACACACCGCAGGCATCATACTCCGTGTTCCCATAGGGAATGCCTGCGCAGTCACCACAGGTGGCGTTATCATTTTCCGGGTCTGCATCACACACACCGCAGCCATCTTCATAGGCACCGTTTGCACCGCATCGGACACAACGGACATACAGGGCATCATCTACATATACCGATGATGAATTGTCGGTAAAATCAACTCCCCACTGGCCGGTACCATTCACAGACGCCTCAGAACTCCAGTACGGGGCAATATGCCCTTGAAGCCCTGGGGCCAGGTGGTTTGGAGTAGATGCGCTGTAAATGCTCTTAAGCTCCTGAACTGTTGGAAGACGCCAGTCATCATGCCCGGAGGCTACGAGCCTGTCACAGGTAGTGTTACCATCCACACCAAACACTTCATCATGAAGAAGGGCATCACCACTGTCATTGGCCTGCCAGACAAGCCCTCCTATAACCACGTCACACGGCTCCTTACCCGTTGTGCCACCAACGCAGATGCCACATGAATCAAATGTGGCATTGCCGCCCCACACCCCTGCACAGTCCCGCTCGCACAGGTCAGTTGTGGCATTAACGCACTCCCCACAGGGATTCACGTAGTTGACCTGTACGAGAGGCGAGTGCCATGCACCGCCACAGTCCCGGGTGCAGTTGGAATCCTCACCATTTACACAGTGACCACACTGATTAATCACATAATCTCCACCCCACACGCCGCGACAGTCGGAAGCGCAATCATTAGACGCATTATCATCACAGGTACCGCAGTTATCCGTATAGCTTCTGCCTCCCCATACACCATTACAGTCAAGAAGACATGAATGCTCAGGCAGCACACAGTTACCGCACATATCTGTTACATTTGCGCCATTTATTACCCCTGCGCAGTCTGTACAGGTGGAATTATCACCTCCGCACACACCACATGCATCCACCCTGCTGCTTCCTCCAGGCACCCCTGCACAATCTGCACAGGACTCTCCGTCATTATCAGGATCTTCATCACACACGCCACAGCCATCAACATATGCCGCCACTCCGTCGCAGTCATCGTCAACACCGTCATCGTTACACACATCCACTGCACCGGGATTTATGGCAGGATTGCTGTCATCACAGTCTTCTGAAGCCACAAAACCATCGCCATCAGCATCCCTGTCAAGTGTTGCATAGACTGCGGCATACCTGCCTGAACCGCCATTTGCCCCATAGACCTTGATTTTCACATACCCTGGAAATGCCCCAACGATTCGGGCACACTCCCATGGGCCAGCATCAACCCTGTGCCAGGGCATCCCAGGGGCATCCTGCTTTACCAGCATTGGAAACGCCCACTGGTAAAGATAGGGACGGGAGGCAAGCGGAAGGTACAGAAATATAGTCTCACCATTATAATGTTCAACACCGAGCCGGAATATATAACCGTCACCGGAATATAAACTTCTTCCTGCCCGAAACTGTATCTTCTGCTTAAAGGGTACGTACCCAAATTCCTTCAGGCTTGGCTTGAGATGGAGGGGAATCTGATTGTAAAAAAACAGGTCATCCGGACCAGTTGCAATCTGGTTTACATAAACTGCCTCTTTCTCTGCCTCTGTCAGAAACATCTGGTTTACACCTGGAAGGGCATATCCTTTCACCTGATCGCTGCCATTCAGATAAAAACGGTTACCGGCCTCCATACTGGACCGTTCCAGAATATCTGATGCCAATGTGCCCAGCACAGGGACATTATTAGGGTTCATTTTTGAAATATATGAAATTTCAGGATCGATTATAAAAAAGGCTCCCTGGCCATCGGTACCGTTTTCACCTGTAGGAACAATTCCACCGCCATCATCCTGGCTCCAGGCAATGTTCTCAGAGCTGAACCACGGAGGCTGCCACGGCAGAAAGGTAATAACCCGATCAGCAGTCCGATGAGCGCCGGGCATTTCACCCGGCACCTCCTGGCCGGTTATGTCATCCATCCTGTTATGACAGTCGTTGCATGAACGGGTGCCAAGAGAGAACTCTTTGGGTTGAACGCCATGACTGTCAGTGAAGAAACGTGCGGTCATAAGGAGCATTGGCATCGGATCAGAAACCCCTTCTGCCTGTAGAACAGTCCTCAATGCCTGCTGCATTGCCCTTACATCTTCCGTGTACCACAGGTCAGGATACATATCGCCTGTATGATCATATATAATGTAATTGCTGTCTTTCAAAATGACCCGTGCAGCCATCTCGCCAAGCACACCCAATGAAGACGGATCCGCATTGGGCGGGATGGAAGAAAGAGCTTCGGCATCAGCCACTGAACGGGTGGGGAACTGGTATTCCCTGATAGCCGCATTAAGTTCACGCACATAAAGCATTCTTGCACCGTTAAACGCAAGGTCCTGAGCATCACCACCCTGGGCAGCATTCATGTCAACCCATGCCATTACAAAAATCGGATTCCCGGGCCTTATCTGCGGATAACCGTTCCTGCCATTTACCCAGTACAATACAGGCAGGCTCATATTATCCCACTTAGGATCATAGGATATGGGGATGCTGGCAGCAGCCGCACTGTCAAGGGTTTGCTGAAACAGGTACTTGTACAGGTCAAAGCGTGGATTAAGCGCCATACCCGAAAGGACTGCTCCAGGGTCAGCTTCTGCTGTCATGTGCAGGTAGTTGACCATCTGGGTTACATAGTCCATTGAAACAGTACCGGTTACAGGATCAGCATCTATATGCTGGGAGTTGATGCAAAACTTTGCAGAACCATAGGCAGGAAACAGGCTGTATGCAGGGCTTACGGCAAGCTCACCTGGAAGTGCCCTGATCTTGCCAAAATCCGCATCATCCTGCTCCACTGAAAGGATATCGTAGATGGCACGGTTATCAAAATTGGCAAAATATCCAAGTGTGTAGTCCAGGGCCCTGAACCGCCAAGTCTTTCTGAAAGGCACATGACAGGACTCACAGGCAATATCTTCAAGATGTTTATCAGTAAACACCCCGAATCTTACCCTGTGCGCAGCCACGGTCTGCTCCGGATCAAGCCCTTCCCTGTCAGTTAGGTGACAGCGTTCACAGGTCTTGGCCCTGTAGGCATTATCAAGATCGTTCCGAACCATGTGGGCAGTATCAGTTCCCTTGAGAAAGTTGTGAAGGTCCTCCATCTCCCTGCTGGTATGAAACCCTGACTGCCGCAGATGGCATGCCCCACAACCAATTCTTTGATCCCCGGTTGACATGTGCACATCAAAGCCTGCTGCGTCCTTGTCATCCGTCTCGTTTATAAACAGGCCGTTCTTCACCCAGTCCGCTGCCATGCCAAAGTTATAGGCACGAACCTGTTCAACCCCGGCCTCATGATCAAGGGTCATTATGTGACACTGGCCACACACCCGTATCCAGCGTGGAGAATCCGCCTCTCCTGCCCCGCCTGAAACAGTTTTATGGAGCGACTGGTAAGTTACCTCATCAACCTCCCAGTATGTCTTTGCAGACCAGTTGTCTGAATCATCCTTGACAAGCTGAATATAACACAGGGGGCTGCCGTCCTGATCAAGGTCAAGGCCCATCAGACCGGCAGAGGGCATTACGTTAAAAAAAGAGGGAAGATACTGATGGAGAACACCGGATACATTACCATCCAGAACCTGGCCGCCAGAAAAAAAGGCGTTCAGCATCGCACCAGTATCACTGCCTGAACGAATTGCCTCTCGCCACGCACTCCAGGTCAGGCCGGGACGACCCACGTACTGCATGCCCTGCCCCTCAACCAGCGGTGCACGAAGGTAATCACGGATAGACGAGTGGGGATTATCAAGGTCAGAGTAGAATTTCCCTGGCTCATAAGCGCGAAGAGGCACCGGAAATGACATCAGTTCCTCAGGAGACTGGCCAAACGCTGCCACCTCAGGATTAATGATCTCGTAGGCATAAATAAAGTCATTAAAAAGCAAGGCATGCAGGCCACCAATGTCCATGCCGGGGTAACCATGTGCCTGCATAAACGCCAGCAGGTTGGTAAACATATCCTTTAGTGCCCCTTCATTAGCCTGCAGACGTGCCATCTCATCTGATACACCGTAGGGATTCACACAGTACTCTGGCCTTATCTCACTACCAGTCCATATTTTTGCTACATTCTCCCCGTAAAGCGCAAAGGGCAGTGCCCTGCCTGAGGCTTCAATCCTTTCAAGCTCTGTCTTCCACAGGCGCATCAGGCCGTAAAGTACATCTTCAGGAAGATCTGCCAGGGGGATATTGCGCGCAGGCCGCCTGACCCGCTGGGTGTGATCCGTATAATTAAGTGCTGACTCATTATGAAAGCCTGTAACAAGAGGGGTTCCAATGGAAATCCTGGTGACATTACCGTCCTCACCACGCTGTGCAAAGATCATGAACCGCGGCCTGTTAGGAAACACCTTCATGCCATCAGCACACCGCAGGACAAATGGAGAGTCGGGGTCAACATGACAGAGCATGCAGTCCGCCTCAATAACACCACTTTCGTGCCAAGGGACAGATTCAGGCTTGCCTTCAGTGCCAACATCAGAAACCGCCTCTGCAATACTTTCTGCAAAGCTTGCCTTTACAATATCCAAAGTGGAATATGAGAAAAAATCCCTGTCAAAAGAATGGGTGGCATTTGCCGCCGGGTCAAAACTGTCATATGGCGCAACGGAGCCATCTGCCTGTACCAGGCCCTCTGCAGTACCTCCTCCCGGATGACATGAACAGCAGAGTTGATTCTCCTCATAGGAGCCCAGATCAAACCACTGGGGCCTGCCCTCTGTTATTACCGGATCACCACTTTTCCCTACGGATTCCTTCGCTGCAAGCTGCCTGAATGAAACCGGGCACCAGGAGCCGAACATGCCTGGTGACTCAAGATATGCATAGGACCGTGCAAGGTAGCGGTACAGGGTACTGTCCTGCTCCCGGTCAGACCAGTGATCAGAAAGGGTTTCACCAACTGGCCCGGCACCAGTCCTGAAATGGTACGCACGGGTCACTGCATCGTAATCATGGCAGGTTCCACAGGTCTGCCTTGGGCTATACGGAGGCCCAGCAGCATACAGGCGCCCATTAAGTGTCAGAGTATCATTGAAATCAAGCTGCTGACTGATGCGCTGACCATTGGCAGCACGCAGGGCATAGGCGTCCTGAACTGTCTGGCCCTGGACAGGTGCAGGGCCAACGGATAACCAGCATATCAAAACAAAAAAAACATTAATTGCCCACGTCAGGGTATATCTGACTGACATAGATGATTCTCCATGAAGCTTCGGGTTACAGCAGGATACTTGCAAAAACCGAGCCGTTTTGACAGGACTAGAGTTGAACGACAGTGGGGCAAAATTAAGGTTTTTTTATTTTGCACCAGCCTGACAGGAAATAATTTGGAACAAGCAAGAAAAAAATTCCACATCAAAGACATTATGACCCAGCACTTAATCACGTAAATAGCTTATCGCACCGTGAAGTTAACCTCCCCGCATTCCCGATTTCTTCATTTCAAGGTGATTTCAAGGTGCTCCATTTTTCTTAAGCTTGACTCCGTCACACATGCTAAATTAGACTAGTATTAGACCAGTTATATTGATACAGGGGATAGATTATGAAAACAGTTGGTGCATATGAGGCAAAGACCCATCTTCCAAAGTTACTTGAACGCGTAATAAAAGGAGAATTGGTCACCATTACAAAACATGGAGTGCCTGTAGCTGTTTTGCAACCGCCGCCTTCTGCCCAAAAGAGTGATCCCAAAGAAGTTATTGCTGAAATGAGAGAATTTCGAAAAAAATTAAAACTTAAAGGGTTATCCATCCGGGATATGATTGAAGAAGGAAGGCGCTAAATGGGCAACGATTTCGTCATTGATAATTCAGTTGTTATGACATGGTGCTTCCAGGATGAAGCCAACCAATATTCCGATAACATTTTGGATAGATTTGTAGTCTCCACTGGATATGTTCCATCAATCTGGCCTTTAGAAGTTTGTAATGTTCTTCTGGTAGCCGAGCGCAGAAACAGAATTGGAGAAGCGGACAGCACACGTTTCATATCCTTACTTTCTGAGCTTCCAATAATAGTTGAACAGGAACCTCCGGACAGGATTATGAAGGATATTTTTGCATTGGCCCGCAAGCACGAACTTTCAAGTTATGATGCTTCATATTTGGATCTTGCAATGCGAAAAGGATTGCCCATAGCCACGCTTGATAAAAAAATATTGACAGTGGCTGAACGATGCAAGGTTGAAATTTTAACTGATAAATAATGCCAAATGGTAACTGTTCAGCGTATTAACGGTAAGCAGGTTAGTAAATGGTCTTGTTTTTCCGTTCCGGTGAATAATTTCTTGTTTTTCTAAGGCTCGCTACGCCAAAATCGCGAAACTCGCTCGTGCCTCGCTCAGACAGACGCGATTTTTTTGGCTGCGCTTCGCAAAGAAAAACTACGAAATTATTCAGAGTCACTCCAAAACAAGACCATTTACCGCACTGAATAGATACGCCCAATGAGATATAGATTGAGCGTTTGTCGGATTTGCTGCATATCCGCGAAATTGGATACTAACTGTTAGGCCTATAAATAATATTGCTTGCAGGTACAGACAAAAGTACGTTATGATGTACAAAAAATAGAGGTGCTTGCCATGCAAAGAATTAAATTTGATGAAGATATACGTTCCATGACTGAATTTCGCACAGAAATTGCTTCATTCTTAAAGCAAGTTCGCGAAACCAAAAGGCCATTGATAATTACACAGCATGGAAGGGGAGCTGCAGTTCTACTTGATGTTGTAGAATATGAAGCAATGATCGATAAAATTGAATTGCTTCAAGATATCCAGACATCTATCAGCCAAATTAAAAATGGAGAAGGGATATCTCAAGAGAGAGCAAAAGAGATGATCTCGGGGAAAATCGCCCAATGAAAATAATCTGGGCGCCCCTTGCTATTGATCGGACTGTGGAAATAGCCGAGTATATTGCACAAGATAATCCTGGCGCTGCCGGTAAGTGGATCGACAATCTATTTAAGAAAGTAGAAATACTCAAGTCTGCACCAAAAATTGGGCGAATAGTTCCAGAAATTGAGAGACAAGAAATTAGAGAGCTGATTTTCGGCAACTATCGCATAATATATTGCCTTGAAAAGACCACGATCAGCATTTTGACTGTTCGGCATAGCAAACAAATATTGCCGGTAGATGAAATCATGGCATAACCATGGGCTGAATCGGGCCACTGACATCCAGGTGGATTTTCCCAGGCAGTGCCGCGTAAATGGCGATGGCATTAAATGAGTATTGACAAACATGAAATACGATATTGCATCCAAGGTACTGCTTGAACACTGCAGGGATAACGTCCTGCGTTATTTCTGCGGGCTTAATGTTGAAGACTCAGAAATCATTGATGAAGCGCCACAGGAGACCGCCACCCTCAGGAGGGCGGACTATGTCATCAGGGCACGGGTCAGGGACATGGGACAACGCCTTGTGGTGATTGAGCTTGCCTCAAAATGGGAACATGCCGTACCGCTTCGGGTCCTGGAATACCGATGCCGACATCTCATAAGGGAAGCCATTCCGGTAATCACCGTGGTCATATTGCTCATGCCGTCGGGCAAGGCGTCTGATTGCTACGAAGATTCCGAGGTAAGGTTTCGATACAGGCTTGTCAGGCTGTACGAACTGGATGCCCACGAATATCTTGACATGCCGGAATGCCTCCTGGGATTTATACCGCTCATGAAAAACGGAATGGAGCTTGTAAATCAGGCTGAACAACGAGTCTACGAAAGCAGCCTGCCAAGAAGTGAACGCGCAGACATCCTTACAGGAATGGCTATCCTGGGCGGACTCAAATCAAGTGACCTGCCAAGAATGCTCATTGAAAAAAGGAGAGACATCATGATTGAATCTCATGCTTATGACATTATCAGAAATGAAGGCATCGAGGAGGGGATACAGCAGGGAATACAACAGGGAATACAACAAGGGATACAGCAGGGCGTCCAGCAGGGGATACAACAGGGTATGCAGCAGGGACTCAGGGCTGCCATTAAATTAGGCCTTGAATTGAGATTTGGCGCGGAAGGCCTGAAGCTCTACCCGGAAATCAGAAAAATCGAGGATACAGGCATGCTGGAGACGCTGAGTGAGGCAATCAGGGTGGTGAAGGATCTGGATGAGTTCAGGGATATGTACCAGACAGCTCAAAGCTGAAGGCTCGAGGCTCAAAGCAAAGAAGGCTCAAGACATGATAAAAGGTGCGCAGTGCGCACCCTACGTGCCTTAATCATACGCACCCAACAAAAAAACGGGTCTCTTTCCCTTGGGAAGGAGACCCGTTTTTGTTTGTAATAATCATGGCCTGCGCGGCTGTGAAAGCCCGCGCAGGGTCTATGATTATGGTTTTTTAAGGCACATCACGTACACAGCGGACGTACAGGGCTTCACCTACATACTCCCAGGTAGTGTTGTCATCAAAGTCAACACCCCACTGGCCGTATGTTCCGGTCTCAGAGGTCCAGTAAGGAGCTACATGACCCTGCAGACCATCTATATGATGATTTGAGTTATTGGGATCATAGATGCTCTGGAGCTC
>WGBG01000063.1 GCA_015494395.1 Deltaproteobacteria bacterium | reverse complement strand
CTGATTGAATGGCATATAAAGTCCGGCACCCACTGTATCGTTCCCTGTGGCACCACAGGGGAATCTGCAACACTGAGTCATGATGAGCACAAGAGGGTTGTGGAGCTTACCATTGAGACAGTAAAAGGCAGGGTTCCGGTAATTGCAGGAACCGGCTCAAATTCCACAGCAGAGACCATCATGCTCACCAGGCATGCAAAAGAGGCAGGTGCTGATGCGGCTCTGGTAATCACCCCGTATTACAACAAGCCGAGCCAGGAGGGGCTTTACCAGCATTTTGAGGCAGTTGCCGCAGAGTGCAAGTTCCCCATGATTCTCTACAATGTTCCGGGAAGGACCGGTGTTAACATGCTGCCAGAGACAGTTGCCAGGTGTGCTGCAAACCGTTATGTAATCGGCATTAAGGAGGCCACTGGCAGTCTTCAGCAGATATCTGATGTTATCCGTCTGTGTCCAAAGAAATTTATCCTGCTTTCCGGTGATGATTTTACTGCATTTCCAACAATGGCCATTGGCGGCAAGGGTGTGATTTCCGTTGCCTCAAACCTCATGCCCAAGGAAATGGCTGCCATGATGAATGCATTTAACGATGGCAATATGGACAAGGCCAGAAAGCTTCATTACAAGATGTTCCCCCTGTTTGGCGCGCTCTTTTACGAGTCCAATCCTGTTCCTGCAAAGACTGCTCTGAAAATGATGGGTAAAATCGACTCGGACGAGGTACGGCAGCCCCTGTACAAGATGAGTGACACAAATATTGAACGTCTTTCAGCAGTATTGAAAGACCTTAAACTGATTTAAATAAGGGGGGAAGTCATGATTAAGGCTATCGTTGCCGGTGCTGGCGGCCGCATGGGCGGCAGGATCATCACCACGATACATGAGGCAGAGGGGATCATCCTTGGAGGCGCCTTTGAACATCCTGACAGCCCGGCTGTTGGAAAGGATGCAGGTACAGTTGCAGGAGTGGGGGAGCTTGGTGTTACCATTGCTCCGGGTCTTGCTGATGTAATGGACAAGGGGGATGTAATAATTGATTTTACGTTCCACGAGGCAACAGTAAAGCATGCAGAGCTTGCCTCCCAGTCCGGAAAGCCCATGGTTATAGGGACTACCGGGTTCAGTACCCAGGAGCTTGATACAATCAAGGGATATGCCCACAAATTCCCGTGTGTGCTTGCTCCAAACATGAGCGTAGGTGTTAACCTTCTTTACAAGCTCATTGACATGGCTGCCCGTGTGCTTGGAGACGATTATGACATTGAGATTGTTGAAGCTCATCACCGCATGAAGAAGGATGCCCCCAGCGGGACAGCCCTTCAGCTTGGCAGGGTTGCTGCAAAGGCCCTTGGCAGGGACCTTGACAAGGTCGGCGTGTTTGAAAGAAACGGCATCATAGGTGAACGCTCCAGGGAGGAGATTGGCATTCAGACAGTGCGTGCAGGTGATATTGTTGGTGAGCATACCGTACTCTTTGGAGGCATTGGCGAACGGGTTGAGATTGTCCACAAGGCATCAAGCAGGGACACCTTTGCCAAGGGTGCTGTAAGGGCAGCAAAGTGGATAGTTGCAAAGGATGCCGGTTTCTATGATATGCAGGATGTCCTGGGGCTTAAGGAGTGAGTTTTCAGATAATGGAATCAACGGGTGACAGCACACGGATTGTGCGTTTCACAAAGAAAGATGGCGGCAGGGCCATGTATGGTATGTGGCGTGATGACCATGTCAGGGCTATTGTGGCAAGCCCCTTTGAGGGAATGATTGTAGGCACCTCAGAACTTTACGGTGTGGATGAAGTCAAGCTTCTTGCCCCATGCTTGCCCACAAAGATTGTTGCCATCGGGCTTAACTACAGGGATCATGCCGCGGAACTTGGTATGGATGTCCCGGAAGAGCCGCTGATTTTTCTTAAGCCCCCAAGTTCTGTTATCGGGCCCGGGGATGATATAGTGCTGCCGGAGATGAGCTCCCAGGTGGAGCATGAGGCAGAGCTTGGTGCGGTTATAGGCAAAAGGGCCAGGAAAGTAAGCCGTGAGAACGCCCTTTCCCATGTCCTTGGCTATACCTGCGTAAATGATGTGACTGCAAGGGACCTTCAGAAAAAGGACGTGCAGTTTACCCGCTCCAAGTCCTTTGATACATTCTGTCCCCTTGGGCCCTGGATAGCCACTGATGTTGACCCTTCAGACCTTGAGGTGAGCTGCAGGGTAAATGGAGAGAAACGCCAGTCCTCAAGGACATCCCAGCTTGTTCATGGCGTGGCAGAGCTTGTAAGCTTCATATCCCACATAATGACCCTGAACCCTGGAGATGTCATATCCACAGGCACCCCGTTTGGTGTAGGGCTTCTTGCACCGGGTGATGAGGTTGTGGTGAGTGTTGAAGGCATTGGAGAGTTGATTAACAAGGTTACAGAAGGATAGATTATATGAATTTTCAGAAGACACAGAGGCTTCAGAAGTTGCCTCCCTACCTGTTTGTTGAGCTTGACAGGAAAAAGGCTGAGGCAATCAGCTGCGGCGTTGACGTAATTGATCTTGGAATAGGAGACCCTGATCTTCCCACCCCGAAGTTTATAGTTGATCGCATGGTTCAGGCAGTGCAGAACCCAGCCTATCACAGGTATCCTTCATCAGAGGGTATGCTTTCATTCAGGGAGGCTGCTGCGAAATGGTGTAAAAAGCGCTTTGGAATATCAGTGGATCCTGCCACGGAAGTTGTTGCCTCCATCGGGTCCAAGGAGGCCATAGCCCATCTGCCCCTGGCCTTTATTGAGCAGGGAGATGTTGTCCTTGTGCCCACACCTGGGTATCCGGTCTATCATATCGGCACTCTGTTCTGTGGTGGTGAGACATATTATATGCCTCTTACTGCAGAAAACGATTTTCTTCCGGACCTTGACGCCATTCCTGCAGATGTCCTGAAGCGTGCCCGCATCATGTGGCTCAACTATCCCAACAATCCCACAGCGGCAACCGCCCCTGACTGGTTTTTCCCAAAGGTGGTTGAGTTTGCCAGAGAGCATGACATTATCATCTGTCACGATGCCGCCTATTCCGAAATGACCTATGACAATTACAGAGCACCCAGTTTCCTTGAAACTCCAGGTGCAATGGATGTTGGAATCGAGTTTCATTCCCTTTCAAAGAGTTATAACATGACAGGGTGGCGCATAGGCTTTACTGTTGGTAACAGTCAGGTAATTGCAGCCCTGAAACAGGCCAAGTCAAACGTGGATTCCGGACAGTTTGAGGCGGTTCAGGAGGCGGCAATTGCTGCCCTTGAAAGTGATCAGTCCTGTATTGCAGAGATGCAGAAAATTTATACTGAGCGCAGGGATACACTGGTAAATGGATTGAGAGAGATTGGCCTCGATGCCCCAAGCCCCAGCGCCACATTTTATGTGTGGTGCCCTGTGCCTGCAGGTTATACATCTGCGCAGTTCTGCGCAAAGGTGCTTGAAGAGGCAGGCATTGTAACAACGCCTGGAAACGGCTTTGGTGAGCCGGGTGAGGGTTATTTCCGTATGGCTCTTACTGTGAGTGCAGAGCGTATGAAAGAGGCTGTTGAAAGGATGAGAAAAATCCTCTGATCCTGATACAGCCGGTACCGGCATGGCAACTGATTACGCAACCGACAGGATTGCATACATAGGGCTTGGGGCAAATCTTGGCAAGAGGAGGGAAACCTGTCTTGCAGCACTTGCCCTTCTTGATGCAGAGCCATCCTGCATGGTAATAAGGCGTTCAGGCTGGTATGAGACCGAGCCGGTGGGCATGGAGAGCAGCAATCTGTTTATAAATGCCGTTGCAGAACTTCGAACTTCCCTGCCTGCTGATGATCTTATGGCACTGCTTCTGAAGATTGAAAAACAGCTTGGCAGAAGACGTTCGCATGGTGTTACGGATCGTACTGTTGACCTTGATCTCCTCTATATCCAGGGTGTGGTTACTGGATATCCTGATGGTTTCATGTGCACGACTTCTCAGGGTGTGGCGTCAGGTCTTCCTGACAAGAACAAGGGGCTTGTTGTACCCCATCCGGCTATTCCGCAGCGCCGGTTTGTTTTGGAACCATGGGCAGAGCTTGTACCGGATCTGGTTGTAGAGCCCTGGGGTATGAGTATCAGGGCCATGCTTTATGCCTTGGAGTTTGATGGTCAGGCGGGGGATTCCCCTCCCTCCCATGGAGTCCTGGGAAGATGATGAAATTTATTATATTTCTTGCCGTAATCCTGATCCTTTACTACTACCTTCGAAAGCTCTTTTCCCCCTGGACCAGGGGGACGTTCCGCAGCCCGGGAGCAGGGAGGGGTGCTTCCGGAAACCGTCCGCCTCCTGTAACTGATGAACTGGTACAGGACCCTGTTTGCAAGGCATATTGCCCGAAACGCGAGGCTAAGTCCATGGTTTATAAAGGTAAAAAATACTATTTCTGCAGTATGGAATGTCTGAACAAGTTCAGGAAACAGCATGGTTAATTCTTTCAAATCCCATCCATGCTCGAAATCTTCTTCAGGCAGGCGAAGTGCCGGAATCCTTCTTCATATAACCTCCCTCCCCGGAGATTACGGTATTGGTGAGGCAGGGCCCAGGGCAGAGGACTTTCTGGATTTTCTTAAAAGCGCCGGGCAAACATACTGGCAGTTTCTGCCCCTAGGGCCGACCTCTCACATATTTTCCAACTCTCCATACATGGGAAGTTCTGCCTTTGCTGGAAATCCCCTTGTTATAAGCACAGACAGGCTGCTTCAGGATGGGTGGATAACCAGGGATGACCTGGAGCCGGTTCCTGAATTCTCGGAGTATTTTGTAATATTTGAGAATGTAGAGGAGTTCAAGAGCCGCATACTTCAAAAGGCATTTACAGTCTTTAAGAGTGGTGGAGAGAATGCTGATTTCAATAGATTCTGTAAAGCATCTCCCTGGCTTCACGATTATGCCCTCTTTGAGAGCCTCAGAAAAAAGTATGGTTTCAGGCCATGGAACAGGTGGCCCAGGGAACTTGCACTGAGGGAGGCTGATGCCCTTGTGACAGTGGCAGGCGAACTTTCCGAAGATGTTCATTACCACAAGTTTGTGCAGTTTTTATTTCATACCCACTGGCAGCAGATAAGGAAAAAGGCCAGGGAGAGTGGCGTCAGGCTGATTGGCGATATCCCAATATACGTTGCCTGGGACAGCGCTGATGTGTGGGCCAATCAGGACTGTTTTCAGCTGGATACCCAGACACTTGAACCACGTTATGTGGCAGGGGTACCGCCTGATTATTTCAGCAAGACTGGCCAGTTATGGGGTAATCCTCTGTATCGCTGGAAGGGGCGTGGGGGGCGTCTGAATCCTGCTGTCTATCAGTGGTGGCAGAACCGGTTCAGGCGCATGGCTGAGCTGGTTGATGTTGTGCGCATAGATCATTTCAGGGGGTTTGAGGCTTACTGGCGTATCCCGGCAGGCGAAAAGACCGCTGTTACCGGTAAATGGGTCAAAGGGCCTGGAAGGGCCTTTTTCAGCCGTATGGGAGAGGCTGTCAGTTGTATTGAGATTATCGCAGAGGATTTGGGTACAATTACGCCTGAGGTTGAGACCCTGCGGGATTCATTGGGTTTTGCAGGCATGAAGGTGCTGCAGTTCGCCTTTGGCTCCGGGCCAGACAATCCTTATCTTCCATGGAATTTCAAAACGCCAAACTGTGTAGTCTATACAGGCACCCATGATAATGACACCACTGTGGGATGGTTTCTGGACCCTGGAGTTGATGAGGAGGCCAAGAGGTCTGCTCTGAGGTTTGCAAACAGTGATGGATCGCGCATACACCTTGATTTTATCAGGATGGCATATTCTTCAACTGCTCGGCTTGCCATAATTCCCATGCAGGATGT
>WGBG01000062.1 GCA_015494395.1 Deltaproteobacteria bacterium | reverse complement strand
ATTCAATCTCTTTAAGAAAAAGGAGAAATAAACATGAGCGGCGTAAAATATTCACAGATAGAACTGGAACGGGAACGTAAGGCCAGGCAGGAACTGGGACAGAAGATAGATGCCATGGTGGAAGAATTTGCCGCGGCGGGAAAAAGGATAAGGGAACTGCTGGCAGGAACAGGTGACCAGGTTCTTGCAAGTTTTCCCAAGGTGGAGCAGATGATTTCTTCCTGGAAGGGCCTGAAGCTTCCTGGAATTAAAAAGGACATGAACAGTAATGAACTCAAGGATATTGCCAGGCAGACAGGCAAATGCAGGGACCAGGCAGCGGAGCTGCTTCGGGAACTGGTGCGGATCAAGGAACATGGCAGGGATGAGAAGGCCGGAGAGCTTGCGGCCAGTGTTGAGATGCTCAGGAACAGGCTTGAGGGAATGACCGGCTTGATGGACAAGTGGCAGCCTGGAAAATCAGGTGATTTCCGGGCAAGGCTCAACGCTCTTTCAGCAGGAATCCAGCGAGATGAGTTTGTCACAGTGGGAAAATCATGCCAGCAGCTTGACTCACTCCTGCAGGATATTGAAGCCAGGATTAATCACCTTGAAGGGCAGGACAGGCAGCGTCAGGTAGTGCTTGAGGCATTGCAGGAAGTATGTGAAGAGATGGGCTGGGATGTCGAAGAAGCCCCCAGGCTGGAAAAAGAGAATGATCCCGGGAGCAGTTATCTCTTTACTGTTGATACATTCTCGGCTGGCAGGATGACGTTTCGTCTCTCCCTTGACGGCATCCGCGTTGATTCCCCTTTTGCCCTCCAGGGCAAACAGTGCTATTCCCAGTTCGACGCTTTTTCAGAGCGCCTGAAAAAGCATGGTGTGAAAACCGGCTTCAAACGCGTGGAAGGGGATGATGACCTGCCCGAGGACAGGGTGAGCGATGCTCTGGACATGGACGATGTGTATGAAACTGGAAGCATGGAGGCCTGAACCAGATGAAAGGAGGGAATGGCAACATGTCTGCCCCAGGCAATATCAGCTTGCGTGTCGGGGCAGTAATGGTTTCAACCAATGTAAACGGACCGGGAAGGCGGCTGGTTATCTGGCTGCAGGGATGTGAATTTCATTGTAAAGGCTGTTTTAACCCTGAATTCCATGATCGTAACATGGGTTTGCCCATGAGCGGGCATGACATTCTGGCCATGGCGAGAATGGATGGAGGAATCGAGGGACTGACCTTTTCAGGGGGCGAACCTTTTCTGCAGGCTGAACCCCTAGGGCAGTTTGCCATGGCTGCCCAGGAGGAGGAGGGGTTTGGCATTGTATGCTATACCGGCTACACACTGGAGGAAATACTGTCAGGCAAGCCGGATGGAGGCATGGGGCTTCTCAAACAGGTGGACATGCTAATTGACGGCCTTTACAGGGAGAATGAACAGGCCCCCCTGATCTGGCGCGGCAGCCGGAACCAGAGAGTACATTTTCTCACCCCCCGTTACCGTCACCTGGAGCCAATGGTTGAAAAGGAAAACAGGCGGCACGTGGAGGTGATAGCAGGAAAGGATTCAGTGGCTGTGACCGGTATATTCCCGCTGGAGTTCTGGAACAGGCTGAGGCAGAAGCTGGAAAACCGTAAGGCAGGGCAGGATATCAAATCAACACAATCAGGGAGTATTTGAAAATGTCAATCTGGCAGGAAAACATGAAACGGCTGTTTGAGCACAAGGAGGTACTGATTCTGCACGGCAATATCCGCGATAGTGCCTATATTTCCCAACGGGGCAAGCCCATACGCGGCCTGAGCGAGGTAATCCGCGGACTTGGCAGGGAATCGGATTTTGACAGGATCATTTTCTGGGGAGTCTTCTTTGACCAGGAAAAAAAGGGGCATTCTCCCATCTGGTCACTGGAACGTATTGAGATGCTTAATGGGCGGCAGTCAGAGGGAAAGGAGCCAAAAGACAGAAATACAGGCGCACAGGACCGCGAGTTGGCAATCCTGCATCGCTGGCTGGCAAAGGAGATACGGGATACAAGGCAGCGCACCATATTTGTAATAAATTACATTGACAAGATTACACCTTACAGTTCCAGGGGCGTGTATCCAAAGGAGACATCCATTCTGATTACCCTGGTACAGAAACTCATTGAGGACATCCCCCGCAACAACCGCCTTGTCATGGTGGCCCTGAAGGATTCCATGATTCCTCTAGAATACTATACCAGTAATCCAAAGGTTGGCCTCATGGAAATTCCCCTGCCTGCCAAGGAGGAAAGGGAGGCCTATTTTGCCATAAATCTTGCATCCCGGAATATTTCAAGGGATCAGCTTGATTTGCTGGCAAATATTACGGAAGGGCTTTATGTGAAGGACCTGGAGAACATCCTTGCTGATGTGACAGAGGCCATGCAGAAGCAGAACCTATCCCGGGCCGTTATCAAGGCCATTGTGAACCGCTACCGCATTGGCTGTCAGGATGATCCCTGGTCCAAGCTTGCCCTGGAAGGCCCGCCAAAGGGGCTGATTGATTCAGCCGAAGGGTGGTTCAGGGAGAGGATCATCGGGCAGGACCATGCAGTGGGAGAGGTCGTCCGCGCGCTTCAAAAGGCTCGGGCCGGGGTTACCGGCCTTGCGTCAGGACAGGAGGCAAAACCAAAGGCCACCTTTTTCTTTGCAGGGCCTTCAGGGGTGGGCAAGACCTATCTCGCCAAGAATCTTGCCGATTACCTGTTCGATACACAGGATGCCTTTGTCCGTTTTGACATGAGCGAGTTCAAGGAGGAGCATACCAATTCCAAACTGATCGGTTCTCCGCCGGGTTATGTGGGCTATGAAAAAGGCGGTGAACTGACCAATGCCGTAAGATCAAGACCCTTTACCGTGGTGCTGTTTGATGAAATTGAAAAGGCCCACCCCAGGATTATGGATATCTTCCTCCAGATACTTGACGATGGGCGTCTGACTGACAGCCGGGGCCAGACCGTGTTTTTCACTGAATCGGTAGTGATTTTCACATCCAATATTGGTACACGGTCCACTGACAGTAACGGGAAACCGGTTGAGGAGAAAAAACGGCTGAGCGAACTTGAAAAGATAGCTGACCCTGAGGAACGTGCCGCAGCGGTAAGGGCGCATTTTGAAGAATCAGTGCGTAACTACTTTATTTACGAGATCTCACGCCCGGAACTTCTTAACCGCATAGGCTCCCATATCGTGGCCTTCAACTTCCTTGATAACCGGGACACCCAGGCCCATATCATACGCATAAAGCTCAATGATATTGCCGCAAACTTCCAGGACAAGTTCTCTCACCAGGGCTTTACCCTTGATTATGCCCCGGAGGTGATTGACTATTTCCAGGAGAGGTATGGTGCATCCATTTCCAGGATGGGCGGACGCGGCCTGGTAAATGCCATAGACGACGAGATTGGTTACCAGCTTGCTGAACAGCTTCTTTTTGCTGAAAAATATGAGAGATACGGGGTGGGTTTCCATATTGCCGTAAATATGAATGGAGGGCTTGAATGCATCCAAAAGAGATAGAGATTTATTTTGAAACCGCGCTGGAACATAAGGTCAGGCCAGTGCTTGATGGATCAAGGGATTCGTGGGAAAGGGTTGTGCAGGTCTGCATGGACCTCATGGAAAGCCTGCCGGGGCGTATTGAAACCGTCAGTTTCCTGGGGAGCAGGGATCACTACAATATTTGCCTTGCTTCGGAACTGGACCGCATGGCCCGCAAACTGGTCAGAATACACGGTGACAGGCCTGCGCTTCTCAATCCGGTGGCCGAGGCACACCAAAAGGCAGAGGAGAAAAGTATCCTGGTTATTATAAGTGAAAAATGTCCCATTGATCTGGATGACTGGACCGGAGACAACAGGGACAGGGCAATGGTGTTTGTAAATCCGGGCAGCAACAGGTGGCATGAAGGCGGCCGCGAAATCATGGGGCCTGATCCTGTACGGGATATTGTTGAGTCTGTGTCAAATCCTCCTGTCTCGGTTCTTGTGCAAGGTCCTGGTTTTTTCCCGCTGCGGGTGGAAGCAGAGCAGGGAGAGGTCTATCTTGACCAGAAAGGAAATTCAATGCGCCTGAGTGTTGATGGACTGGAACCGGACCGCCGGTTTTCCCTGAGAGTTAAGGGGTTCGCTATATCGGACCTGGAGCTGGAGATTGAAAGGGAGGATGGTGCAAGGGAGACTGTAAGGGGAAAGTATATACCCTCATGGTTTCAGAAAGAGGTATGGGCGCCCCTGACAGGGGATGCGGCAGTTATTGTCGAAGCAGGGGTGAAGAGGACTAATTTCACCTGCCCCTTCTGCGGGGAAGAGCATGAATATACGGATATTTTCTGTCCGCGCAGCAGCAAGAATCTTCTTTCCGGCATGCCCCTTAAATCAACCATTCTCTTTCGTGACGGCACATTCCTTGTCCTTGACGGCAATACCCCTGGGTATCCCCTTGATAATGGTGAGAGCGTCATAACAAATAATGGTCGTATCTATGATTGGAATGGCTATGAGTGGATATTCTCAAGGGAGATAGAACCGTATGAGGAGGTTGAGCATGGCATCCATGCCCTTTACACTGACATTTGACAACACAGGTTTCCCCATGATCAGGTATAAGGAATGGGACTTTTTCATCTCTGTCTTCCCTGTGAGTAAGTACCAGTTTGAACGTTTTCTGGTAGAGACTATGCCCGAAGGGGAATTGTTTTCAGACGGCTGGTACAGGAACCTGCTTGCCCGTAATCCCCGTTGCGGGTGGCACAGCTTCCGGGATGAGCCCTGGAGACTGTTCCTGTCCTGCCTGGATGATGACGTCATGAAGCGGTTTACACGCTTCTGTGGCAGAGGCTGCAGGCTGCCTGAGGCAGCGGAGTGGCGAAAGCTGATGGACTATTCAGGCCGGATTCTTGAGCAACAGGCAAAGCTGCTGGAGTTATGTGCCGAGGCGCCTGCCCCGGTAAGGCACTGGCTGAAACAGGGACTCTTTCCCCTGACAGAAGAGGGAATGCTGGAGTACGTGCTGGACAATGGAAAGATGCGTGCCATTGGCAAGCCATTTTACGGTTTCCATCCTACACTGTGGAGGCCTGATGTAGTACGCGATGTTGACCAGGAATCAGGGCTTGGCGCCCTGCTCGGTTTCAGGCTGGCCATGTCCTCTGGTTAGGAAGGTTGCTGCCACGGTTAAAAGTGAAACCTTTCTTGTTTACAATTCCCAATATAGACAAACCGATAACAAACCAGGAATAGCTGAAGGCTGAAAGCTCAATGTAAAAGAAGGCATGATTGTTTGCTTTTTTCTTTCAGTTTCTGACTTTGTGCTTTGAGCTAATTTTTGCTGGTTCCCAAACCGGAGCTTGGGAAGCATGAAAAGGGGAAATAGGCTCCTATGAGACTTTCACCATCATTTCACTTTATCATTCAACTGGCCGTACAGGAGTGCCTGGCCACCAGTTTTGTTGAGATAGAACCGGAACATTTTTTGATGGCCCTGCTCCATTTCACTGAAATTGATATGCGGAAATACCGCCACGTTTTCAGGGATGTTTCCGATGCAGATATCTGTGAACAGGAACAGGTAAAGCTTAGTGACCTGTTTTCCAGGCAGAGGGTTGATACCACCACGCTGAGGCGTTCTATCAGGAAAAACCTTGGCAGGGGAAGCAGAAGGGGACATAACCGGGTACTGCACAGAAGCCGGGCAACCAAGGAATATTTCATGGCAGGGTTTAACATGGCCATAAAAAATGGTCATAATGCCCTCACTCCATATTACCTCCTTATGGCAATAGCGCGCCATCCCACCTCGTTGCTGGCAGACTATCCTGAAATCAGTTCAATAGGCCAGGAGACTCAGGATGAAGACAGTGAGTCAAGCATCAAGGATGATTCCAGTTGCGAGACGAACTATTCAGATAGGGAAAAAGATGGATTTGACCTTGCCGGGTTAACCCAGAGGCTCAGGCAGTTAAGGCATGACCTGTACCAGACAGTGCTCGGACAGCCTCACGCCATTGATGCCTTCATAGAGGGGCTTTTTAATGCCGAAATGCTGCCTGGTTCGGAGAGAATGCGACCCGGTCCCAGGGGTATCTTTGTATTCGCCGGGCCTCCTGGCGTGGGGAAGACTTTTCTTGCTGAAAAAGTTGCTGAGTTATTAGGGATGCCTGTTAAGCGTTTTGACATGAGCGGATATTCGGGCCATGAGGAGTCCTACTCTCTTACAGGCATTCACAAGAGTTACAAGGAGGCGCATCCTGGCATACTGACCTCGTTTGTAGAGGCCAATCCCAAATCAATACTGCTGTTTGATGAAATTGAAAAGGCTCATCCCAATATAATTCACCTGTTTCTCCAAATTCTTGATGTAGGCAGGCTTGAGGATAAATTCACGGAAGAAATCGTGGATTTCAGCGAAACAATTATCATTTTTACCACTAATGCAGGTAAAAACCTTTACGGCGATCCCAACCGTTTCGGTGTGAGGGCCGCAAATTCCGCATGGCACAGGAAGACCATCCTTGATGCGCTTGAAAAGGATATCAATCCGTTAACAGGAGCTCCTTTTTTCCCTGCTGCCATATGTTCCCGCCTGGCAACGGGGTATCCGGTAATGTTTAACCATCTCGGAGTAAATGAGCTTGAAAAGATATGTGCTTCTTTCCTGGAGCGGACCGGGAAGGCGATCTCCAGGGTGTTAGGCATGGAGGTTGAATTTGACCGGTTCATACCGCT
>WGBG01000061.1 GCA_015494395.1 Deltaproteobacteria bacterium | reverse complement strand
GGAGAGCGTGCAATTAATGCATGGCTTCAGATTATTGAAAGAGGTCTTGACAAGGGCATAAAAGAGGAGCTTTCCCTGCTTGAAAGAACTATTCCTTTTCTTGCAACCATAGGTAATGCCGCCCCGTTTATCGGTCTTTTTGGTACTGTATGGGGCATAATGGGAAGTTTTCACAATATTGGCCTTAAGGGTTCAGCAAGCCTTGCAACTGTTGCACCAGGTATATCAGAGGCGCTGGTTGCCACTGCCGCTGGCCTTGCCGCAGCCATTCCTGCTGTGATGGCTTTCAATTCATTCATGAGCTCGCTTTCAAACATGGAAGGTGTATTAAAAGGGTTTGCAGCGGATTTTCTTAACACTGTGGAGAGGCAGCTAGTGAGTAACTCCACACATAGAGCCAGTGGCGCAGATGCAGACAAGGCGGAGGTGGAGTTTGCCATCAGGGGTGAGATCCCTGAAGAGGAGCCTGAAATTCCCAGCGGACCGGAGGTGTTCTGATATGGGTATGGGTACATCCGGTGGTAATAGGCGATACCTTGCAGAAATCAACGTCACTCCGCTTGTTGATGTAATGCTTGTTTTGCTCATTATTTTTATGGTCACGGCCCCCATGATGACAAAGGGGCTTGATGTAAAGCTTCCGGAAACCACTGCAAAGGCCCTGCCACAGAAAAAAAAGCATGTTGTCATAACAGTGAATGCAAAGGGAGGTGTGTTTGTCGGGAACGAAGAGGTTGCTCCTGAGCTGTTGCGTCAAAGGCTTTCGGAGCTTGTGAGGCAGGGCAGGGCAGGGCAGGTGCTTTTGCGGGCAGACAGGTCCGTAAGGTACGGGGAGGTTGCCCGTGTCATGGCTGCAATCCGTGAGGCAGGCATAAAGGACATGGG
This sequence comes from Deltaproteobacteria bacterium, assembly GCA_015494395.1. Taxonomy (GTDB): domain Bacteria; phylum Desulfobacterota; class Dissulfuribacteria; order Dissulfuribacterales; family QOAL01; genus S144-17. The sequence goes on along the minus strand of WGBG01000061.1, from coordinate 6,623 downwards.
GCTGGTCACTGCGCCCTCTTCTGAAACCGTGTCTGATATAAAAGTATCTGGCAGGTTTGGCAAAAAACAAAAAGAAAAATAAATCAAAACTGTTCAGCGCAGTTATTGAATGAGGTTGGTAAATGGTCTTGTTTTTCCGTTCCGGAGAACAATTTCTTGTTTTTCTAAGGCTTGCTCCGCATCACTCCAAAACAAGACCATTTACCACGTTGAATAGATACAATAAATCTTAACAGTTTCTAGCTCAGGAATATGTACTTTAATGACAGTTATATGGAGCAATGGAAGACAGGAGTGCTTATAGCCCTCGGAATTCATGCTGCCGTTGTCCTGCTTGCATTGTTCGGTCCGGACCTTCTGACTGTCCAGAAGAAGAGGGAGGAAGTCTATACAGTTAAACTCCTCGCCCCGGTAAAAGAGACTATGAAAAGCAGGAAATCTCCTGCCCCAAGACCTGCACCTGAGCTTTCAAAGCCCAAAACTGCACCGCCCCCCAAATCCATGCCAAAGCAGACGGCAAGAAAAATTAAGCCTCCTCCACCTGCAAAAAAAATAGAGAAGATAAAAAAAATAGAGAAGTCAGCCCCAAAGGCTGTTGCTGTAAAAAAGCCGGAGCCAAAGCCAATAAAGCCTCCGGTTGTACAAAAGAGTGTCCATAAACAGCCTGTTGCTAATAAGAAGGCAGTTTCCCTGAAGCCGGACAAGCCGCAGAAAAAGACCGCAAAGTCTGCCCCGAAACCTGTTGCAAAAAAGCCGGTTCATAAGCCTGTAAAAGAGCCTGTAAAATCCGTTCAGACAAAAAAGAAACCTGCCAAAGCCCCTGCTCTGTCAGAGGAGGAGAAAATCAAGAGGCGGATTGCTGCACTGAAACAGCGTGTAAAGGAGAAAAAAGAACAGGAGTTTCTTGAGGAGCGTTTGAAGCAGTTGTCGCAGAAGGTAAAAGAGAAAGACACAAAGAAAAGTTCCGCAGCAGGGGCAGCAGTCTCCGGTACTGGTATTGCAAAGACCATTAACCAGGTTGTCCAGGAGTATGGGAAAATGGTGTCAAGTCAGATATGGAGACGGTGGAAACTTCCAACTCCTCTTATTGATAAAAAGGGGCTTGAGGCAGTTATTGAGATAAAAATTGCCACTGATGGTACCATCTTGTCTCACAGATTTGAAAAGACATCCGGCGACATGTTGTTTGACCAGTCCGCCATGCGTGCTGTTAAAGAGGCCTCTCCTGTGCAGCCCCTTCCCCCTGAGCTTAGGCCAGGCCCCCTTGTTATGGGAATAAGGTTCAGGCCAGAGGGCATGTGAAATCTCCTGTGGCATTTCTGTTTTTTCATATTCTCATTCTTGAATGCGCATGAATGACAGGCGTGCAATACGCATCCGGGGGCTATCCCTTCATAACCTCAGGCATATTGACCTGGATATCCCGCTGGGCAGCCTGGTTGTGGTTACCGGTGTCTCTGGCGCCGGGAAATCCTCCCTTGTATTTGACTCAATATATGCAGAGAGCCAGCGCCGTTTTATAGAGACATTTTCCCCTTATGCCAGGCAGTTTCTTGAAAGGCTTCCGCGTCCTCCGGCAGAGGAGATTGAAAATCTTCCTGCGGCAGTTGCCATTGAGCAGAAAAATCCCGTTAAAAATGCCAGATCAACAGTTGGAACCCTGGCAGAGTTGAACTGGCCAGCCCGTCTCCTGTTCTATTACCTTGCTGACCTGATCTGCCCTGATTGCGGTGAGGTCGTGCAGGATAATTCTCCAGGGGATGTAGTCAGGTATGTAAGGTCATGGCAGCAACAGTCTGAAGGGACCCTCCTCATGACCGTATCTGTCCCAATTAAACGCTGCAGGACAATGCTTGAGCAGGGGTGGTTCAGGTGCCTGCGTCACGGCAGAGTGGAACGTATTGACTCCTGTCCTGAAGATTCGGACATCAAATCCATAGAGTTTGTGATAGACCGTTTCAAGAGCACCGGTGCCTTGCCCTCCCGCATATCAGAATCAGCAGAACAGGCATTCAGCCTGGGGGATGGCAGGGTCTTTTTGGTGGAGCCGGGAAAGGGCAGGGTTACGTTCAGCCGTGGCATGCACTGTGCGTCCTGTAACAGGGATTTCCAAAAGCCTGCTCCCTCCCTGTTTTCCTTTAACTCATCTGTTGGTGCGTGTCCTGTATGCACGGGTTTTGGGAGGATACAGGCCATTGACCGCGATCTTGTTGTCCCTGACCCGTCTCTTTCAATAGTCCAGGGTGCAGTAAAGCCCCTTGAGACAAGGGCACGATGGAAGGCACGCCTTTTAGCAGCCTGCTCAAAAGGTGCTATTGATGTTGACGTCCCCTGGCGGGAACTTTCAGAAGAACAGAAGGAGATGGTCTTTACCGGATTTGGTAACTGGCGCGGGGTGGACGCATTTTTTGAAAAGCTTGAACGCAAGCGCTACAAGCCCCATATCAGGATGCTGCTTGCCCGCTATCGCACTTTTCTTCCCTGTCCTTCCTGCAAGGGCGCAAGGTTTCGGCAGGAGACTTTGTGGTACAGGCTTGCAGGGCTTAGGCTTCCTGAATTTTATGATCTTACCATCCGGGAGGCTATCATGTGGTGCCAGGAGGTCAGGAGGGATAAGCACCCTGATGAGGCAACAGGAGCGCTGCTGGATGACCTGGAATACAGGCTTGATACCCTCTTCAGGGCAGGCCTTCACTATCTTTCAATGAGCCGCGCCTCCCGCACGCTTTCCGGCGGAGAGGCGGCAAGGATAAATATGGCACGTGCACTTGGAGCAAGGCTTTCAAATATCCTTTACTGTATTGATGAGCCATCCACAGGGTTGCACGCTGTTGATTCAAAAAAGATTGTAAGGCTTTTATACAGGCTTGTAAGGGCAGGAAATACCGTGCTGGTGGTGGACAATGCACCGCAGATTGTCTCTGCGGCACAGCAGATTATTGAGCTTGGGCCTGGTTCCGGAACCAGGGGAGGCAGGGTGACATATCAGGGAACTCCTCCACGTTTGGAAGGGGCCTCTGAGCCAAATTTCCCCTATGGCAGCTCCGCACATGGAAGGCAAGCCATTGTAAATGACAGATTTTTGGATGGTTATGATAATGAGTTCATATCTGTCTCAGGTGTTTCCCAGCATAATCTAAGGTCAATAGACGTGCGTTTTCCCCTGCATGCCGTAAGCTGTATTTCCGGGGTGTCAGGATCGGGCAAATCCACCCTAGCTGAAGATGTCCTGTTTCGAGGGGTATCACGGAAGCTTGGCAACCCGTGTGAAAAACCCGGTGAACACACTTCCCTGGATCTTCCCAATTCCATAACATTCTGTGAGCTGGTTGACCAGAGTGCTCCCTCAAGGACCCCAAGGGCATGCCCTGCCACGGCCCTGAAAGTCTTTGATATTGTGAGAAAGTTCTTTGCCTCCTGTCCGGAGGCAGTGTCCCAGGGGTTTGAGCCTGGTGTTTTCTCATTTAACACAGCAGACGGCCGATGCCAGGAGTGTGCCGGTCAGGGCAGCCAGACCGTGGAGATGCAGTTTCTCCCTGATTTTATCTTGGCGTGTCCGGAATGTGGCGGCAGCCGTTTTAGCTCCAGGGTGCTGTCAGTGCGTTACAGGAATAAAAACATAGCTGACTGCCTTGAGATGACCATTGAAGATGCCCTGGATTTCTTCGGGGAACTGCCTGCATTTGGCCGCCGTGTCAAACCTGCCCTGCAGTTAGGTCTTGGTCACCTCAAGCTGGGCCAGCCCCTGAGTATGCTTTCGGCAGGAGAGATTCAGCGGCTCAAGCTGGCAGGATATCTGCAAAAAAGCACCAAAAGGGGAGAGGGGCTTTTTATACTGGATGAGCCAACAAGAGGGCTTCATGCCTCTGAGGTGAGCATGCTTGTGGCAGCCCTTGATGAGCTGGCATCACGCGGGCATACGGTAATTATTGTGGAACATGATCTTCAGGTGATTGCCCGGAGCCACTGGGTGGTGGACCTTGGGCCTGGCGGGGGGGCAGATGGGGGCCTGGTGGTTTACCAGGGCAGCCCTGCAGGCATGGGAGCTGATTCTGTTACAGGCCGCATGCTTCAGGAAATTATGGCATCCAGGGACTTTGGGCAGGTTTCAGTAAGGGATGAGACGGCTGAATACAGCCCCGGTTCAAATGACCTTGATGTCAGCTACAGCCACATAAAAATACGGGGTGCACGCCACCATAATCTCAAGAATATTTCTCTTGATATTCCCCATAACCGGATTGTGGTTATCACAGGGGTTTCCGGTTCAGGAAAATCAACCCTTGCCTTTGACTGCATATTTTCTGAAGGTCAGCGCCGTTACATGGAGGGGCTCTCCTCCTATATGAGACAGTTTGTCACAATGTATCAGCGCCCTGACGTGGATTGCCTGGAGGGGCTTACCCCCTCGGTTGCAATTGAACAGAGGACCAGCCGGGCAGGTTCCATGTCCACCGTGGCCACCCTTACAGAAACTGCCCATTTTCTCCGGCTTCTTTATGCGAAGGCGGCAGAACCCTGGTGTATCAGGTGTGATATTTCCATGAAGGCAATGTCAGCCAGGGAGATTGCACAGGAAGTGGTTTCAAAATGGGAGGATGAGGAGTTCTTTGTGGCAGTTCCCAGGATTATCAGGAGAAAGGGGCAGCATGCATTGGAGTTTGATCAGGGGATAAGGAGCGGAATAAAGCTGTTCCGGGTAGATGGAAAGGTCTGCTCTGCTGATGCAATACCACCCCTGGGACGTTACCAGGAACACTCCATTTTCTGGATTCTGGGCAGCATACGGCTGTTAAAAGAGAATATCGAGCATGTTGAAGAACTAGTAAGCCGGGCAGCAGCTGTCGGCAGGGGAATGATCAGTTTTGTGCCTGTGAAGGATGAGTCGGGGTGCAGGGAGCTGGTTTTCAGCACTGTTCATGCCTGCCCGAAGTGTCATAAGGGCGCAAGAGAACCTGATCCCCTGCTGTTTTCATTCAGTACCAGGGCCGGACGATGCAGGCAGTGTGGCGGAAGCGGAAGGCATGATAACGGGGCCGTCTGCAGTGCCTGCAAGGGCAGCAGGCTCAATGATGAGGCCCGCTCCTGGCGTATAGGAGGGTTTGGGATTGATGCAGTATTCAACAAGGAGATAGGCGAAGCCCTTTTATTGATGATCTCCTGGCTTGAACAGCCGCCGTGGAGCAGCGGTATTGATAAAGTTGCACGGGGCCTTGTGGAAAATGTCTCAACCAGGCTGGAATTTCTTGTGAGCCTTGGGCTTGACTATCTCCCCCTTGATTTTTCCGGGGATGCACTTTCAGGCGGGGAGGCCCAGCGGATAAGGCTTGCTGCCCAGGCCGGGTCAGGCCTCTGCGGTGTTACAATTGTCCTTGACGAGCCCACCATCGGGCTTCACCCAAGGGATAACAGGCGGCTGATAGAGGCATTCAGAAGGCTTAGAGATGCTGGAAACAGTGTGATAGTGGTTGAACATGATGAAGATACCCTGCGTGCTGCTGACTGGCTGATCGACCTTGGGCCTGGAGGCGGAACTAACGGTGGAAGGGTTGTTGCCCAGGGCACAAGTGATGAAATAGTTGTGTGTAAAGAATCTGCAACCGGTGCTGCCCTGCGGAGTGCAGAGCGCAGGCGTCTCAATCCGGCAAGGGTGGTTAAGTCTCATGAGAACATGATGGTTATAAGTGGTGCCAGGTGCCGCAATCTCAAGGGATTTGAAATAAGGGTGCCAAGGTCAGCAGTCACTGTGATTACCGGGGTATCCGGTGCTGGCAAAAGTACCCTTGCCTTTGATGTGCTTGCCCCTGCCCTTGCCAATGCCATTCATGGTAATGACAAGGATAATTTTGCAAATGCATCAATCTCAGGTCATGAGGGCATAAGTCGCGTTGTAACTGTAGATCATTCCCCAATCGGCAGAACCCCGCGTTCGTGTCCGGCAACGTATATCGGGGTCTGGACAGAGATAAGAAATCTCCTGGCACGGGTTCCCCAGGCAAGGGGCCAGGGACTTGGGCCGGGCCGTTTCTCATTCAATCTTGATGGCGGCAGGTGCAGCGCCTGCAAGGGACAGGGCAGCATCAGGGTAACCTTGGGTTATCTCCCTGATGTGTTTGTACCATGTGAACAGTGCAACGGATCGCGGTTTGAGTCTGCAACCCTTGATATAAAGTGGAAGGGCAGGAGTGTGGCAGACATCCTTTCCATGACCATTGAGGAAGCCCGGGAGTTTTTCAGGGCTGTGCCCAGAATTCACCGCTATCTTGCCGTTACATCAGAGCTTGGCCTTGGGTATCTTACCCTTGGACAGCCTGCTCCCACCCTTTCAGGGGGAGAGGCACAGCGCCTGAAACTTGCACGGGAACTTGCCTCAGGAAGGTGTGAAAATACCCTTTACCTGCTTGATGAGCCCACCACAGGGCTTCATCTCAATGATGTCTCGCTCCTTGTTCGTCACCTTAAACGTCTTGCCGCCAGGGGCAGCACGGTTGTTGTGATAGAACATAATCTGGATGTGATCGCCGCATCGGACTGGCTCATTGACCTGGGGCCTGAAGGGGGTAAAAGAGGGGGAAATCTGCTGTTTTGCGGTACGCCTTCAGAGTTTGTGGAGGCAGAGGTTG
>WGBG01000060.1 GCA_015494395.1 Deltaproteobacteria bacterium | reverse complement strand
CTTCCCACTATAGTAGGCTATGTGGGAAGTCCGATGACAAAGGAGATGCGGTGAAGCTGGCAATCCCGAAGGGTTTCAAAATTGGAAAGCTATAATCAATATAACTCCTCTTAATTTCTTTAAAATAATCATTTTCCACATTTTGAAACGCTCAACTTAGGTCAAAGTCACTCCAAAACAACATCATTTACTACGCTCACTCGATACAGTTTTTTGTCAAATTGCATTGTACATCCCTGAAGACATAATAAATGCCGTAAAGGAGGCAGCCAACATACGTCAGGTGGTTGGCGAATTCGTTCCCCTTAAAAAACGGGGGCACAACTGGGTGGGGTTGTGCCCGTTTCATCCTGACAAGGATCCTTCTTTTTCCGTAAACGAAGACAAACAGATTTTTTACTGTTTCGGTTGTGGCGAAGGGGGCTCTGCCATCAAGTTTCTCATGAAGATGCAGGGCCTGAGCTTCCCGGAGGCTGTGAAAACCCTTGCCTCCCGTTATGGCATTACTGTGCCGGAGCGTCCTCTCTCCCCTGAAAGACAAAAAAAACTGAAACTTCGAGATGAGCTTATTGAAGTAAATGAAAAGGCTGCGGCTTTTTTTCACGAAAATCTTCTCTCCTCCCGTTCTGCCACAGAAGCAAGAGAGTACCTGGAAGAGCGCGGAATGGACAGCTCTATCATTTCCACCTTTCGTCTTGGCTGGGCACAGGACAGGTGGGACGCTCTGGTAAATTTCCTCCAGCAGCAGGGTGTGAACATCTCTCTTGCTGAAACCGCCGGTCTGGTCATGCCCCGCAAGGGCGGACACGGCCATTATGACCGTTTCAGGGGCAGGGTAATATTTCCCATTCGGGATATGCAGGGCAATACAGTGGCATTCGGTGCCCGCATTCTCCCTGGCAAGGATCAGGATGATCAGCCCAAGTACATCAACTCTCCCGAAACACCTGTGTACAGCAAGGGAAAGGTCCTTTACGGCCTGTATCAGAACAAGAGCGCAATAAGGAAGGCAGGCTTTGGTGTTGTTGTTGAAGGCTATATGGACCTTCTGGCCCTTGTACAGGCAGGGGTGGGCAATGCAGCTGCAACCCTTGGCACAGCACTGACCTCTGATCATGTCAAATTTTTGAAGCGGGTGTGCCGTGACTGGGTAGTGGTTTTTGACGGCGATGCCGCAGGGCAGAGGGCTGCAGCCCGGGCACTCCCACTTTTTTATGCCCAGGGGCTTAATGTCAGGGTGCTGAGCCTGCCAGAGGAAGACGACCCTGATACCTTTATAAGAAGGGAGGGAAAGGAGCGGTGGGAGGTACTTCTTGAGTCAATCCCCTCAGGGCTTGACTTTATTCTTGACAGGGGGCTTGAGCTTCATGGCCGTGATACCGAGGGCAGGTTAAGGACTGTGGAAGAGGCCGTGGGCCTTGTTGATGCAGTTGATGATGCTGTCAGAAAATCACTGCTCATATCTCGTATTGCACAGAAGACAGGTGTTAGAGAGGAGAGCCTTTGGGAGCGTGTTACACGTTCAGGGCGCCCCTTAAAAGCCACAAAAGTTAATGATAATAATAAGTTGTCCAGGGGTGGGGATGCAAAGTCATCCCCCCCCAATCTCAACAGTGCTGAGGCAAAGGTCCTTGGTTTTATCCTTGCGCATCCCGTGTTCATGGAGGAGTTCGTTGATTTCTCCCTTGAGATGTGGATAGAGAGCAGCCAGCTTCGAAGGCTCTGGGATGCCATGGTGAATCTCTACAGCCAGACCAGAAGGCTTGAGCTTTCAACCCTTTCGGCAACTCTTGAGACCATGCCTGAGCTCCGTTCCCTTGCCATGAAACTCTCCGGCGCGTTTCCTCCAGGCGACAATCCTCAACAGTTATGTGAAGAATTTAAAAAATTCTGTGTCCATCGGAAAAAAAAGGCACTCCGTTTGCATGTCTTGGAGAATCTTAGGGCAGGGGAAGAAAATCAGGACACGGAAACGCTTCTGAAAAAATTTCAACAGCTTCTCTGACGTGTGCTGAGATTTTCTTCTTGTTTCCATTTCTCTTTAAGTGGTTGCCACATTGGGTATGGCTGCACTGCAGCCGTAAATAGAAAGGCCAAGAGGAAAAATGAGCAAGTCGTCTCGGAGAAAAACAAGTCCTTATCGTCTTACAGATGTACCGCTTGTCTTGAAGCGGCTCAATTCAGGCAAATCAGAAGAGGTTGAAGAGAAGGAAGATTCAGGCAGCATTGACCCCATCAGGCTCTATCTACGGGATATGGGGCGTAACAATCTCTATGACCGCTGCCAGGAATCTGACAAGGCAAAGGAGCTGGAAGAGGCCGAGGCAGGAATGTGCCGCATCGCCTTTGCCATTCATATGGTCACCGGAGAGCTTATCCAGAAGTTTTCCGGATGTTTTTCCGAGGAAGAGCTATCCGGCAGGCTTGAGGGGTTTTTAGGGGATACCGACGATTCAGACGGGCCAATAGCAAAGAACAATCCGGTTACGCCAATATTTCACAATATACTTCCCATTCAGGAAGAACGGGAGCAACTCCTCCATGCCATTTGTGCCGGAGGCAAGGCAGAGCTGTCAGACTCTGAGAGCGAAAAACTCCGTCAGTTTGCACAGGATATATTTGAGGTTGTGTGCAAGGGAAGGATAAGCCAGAAGATCCTCTCTGCCCTTAACCGTATATGCTCTTCAAGGGCAAAGGATATGCTGAATCTTTCCCCGGAAGAGGCATTGATGCGGTGCGGGGTCACAGCCCGGAGGCTTCCGCAGCTTCTGAAAGAGTTTTTTGATTATGCTGCAAAGGCTCAGCAGGCAAGGGATGCTCTTATAAAGGCAAACCTGCGCCTTGTTGTAAATATCGCCAAGAAACACTGCCATTCCCGGGGCCTTCCCCTTAACGATCTGATACAGGAGGGCAATATCGGGCTCATGAAGGCGGTTGAGAAGTTTGAATACCGCCGGGGTTACAAGTTCAGCACCTATGCAACTTGGTGGATAAGGCAGGCCATAACACGGGCCATTGCAGACCAGTCCCGCACAATCCGCATCCCTGTGCACATGGTTGAAACCATCAACAAGGTTTACAAGGCAACAAAGGATTTTGTCCAGGAACACGGACGGGACCCGTCTGCCGAGGAGCTTTCAGGTATAATCGGGATATCGGTGGCAAGGATAAATGAAATCCTCAAGATGGCAGGTGACCCTATCTCCCTTGAAACCCCTGTGGGAAGCGAAGAGGAGAGCAGTCTGTCCGATTTCATTGAAGATCACCTCTCCCCAACACCATACGAGGCAGCAGCCAATACAAACCTCATTGAGCAGACCCGTATTGCACTCTCTACCCTGACTCCCAGGGAGGAGAAGATCCTGCGTATGCGTTTTGGCATTGGTGAGCAGTCAGACCATACCCTTGAGGAAGTGGGCAGGAGTTTTGCCGTTACCAGGGAGCGCATCAGACAGATAGAGGCAAAGGCCATTAACAAGCTCAGGAAACCCGGCCGTTCCCGTGGGTTGAAATATTTTGTTCAGGGGTAACGTGATTTACCGTTTATGGCCTTGGGCCGGGATCGGTAAAATAATAGCTCAAAGTTGAAGGCTCAAGGCTCAAAGTAAAAGAAGCCATGTTTGCTTTCAGCTTCCGACTTTGAGCTTTGAGCTAACTTTCATGTCAGGGGATGACAAGCCCCATGTCATGAAAGTTTAGATCAGATAAATTTCTGCAGAAATTTCACTGCAGGCATGTGAACAATCCTTTTATCCGTAATAAATTCCCCAGTTCCAGTGGCAGAGACCTGAAAAAAATCCGCCTCTGGAAATTTTTTTCTCAGATACTTCAGGTGCGGACTTGTGGGGCCGTCACTCCACTTGCACTCTACAAACATCTCCGGTTGCATGTTATGTAATATGCAGAAATCCACCTCCCGTCTGTCCGTATCCCTGAAGTATCTCAAATCCATCTGTTCCCCAAAACAGTCTCTCTGGTAGTGGGCCCATTTCAGAAGATGGACTGCCACGAGATTTTCAAATCTTGCCCCCCTTTCCGGTACCAGTGTCCAGTCAAAGTGATAATGTTTCTGTTCCTTCTTGACAGCCCTTATAAGTGGCGAGCCCAGGGGCGGCAGCCTGAATATCATGTATATCTTTTCCAGTATTTCCAGCCAGCGGCTGAGTGTCTTGTGTGCTACCTGCAGGTCTTCCCTGAGGGCATTTATGGAAAGCGGGGAGCCAACCAGCTCCGGAAGTCGCAGGGATAGGAGTTCGAGCCTGGCAAGGTCTGAAATTGTCTCTATGGCAGTGCTTTCCTGCGTGACAAGAAGTGATCTGTAGTCTGTTGACCAGCGTCGCGCCTCCACCTCTGAATTGCTGAAATACGGTTCCGGGAACCCGCCGAGTTTAAGCAGGCGTAACAGGTCATCTGCCTGTTTGATGCCCAGCTCCCTGACTGACAGGGGGTGAAGCCTCAGGTGATAGAACCTTCCCTGCAGGGAATCACCGGAGCGTCTGAGCATGTCAAGCCGTGCACTGCCCGTTACCAGGATCTGGTGGTCCTGGTGAAATTCATCATAAATGCCCTTGAGATAATCACGCCAGTTTTTGTACTTGTGGATCTCGTCAAAGCACCAAAGGTTTTCAGCAGGGAGTTGGCGTTTCAAAATGGCCTGCCTGTGGGCCGGTATATCCCAGTTCAGGTACGAGGCACTGTTTTTGATAATTGACCTGGCAAGGGTGGTCTTGCCCACCTGGCGGGGGCCACTTATAAAAACCATCTTTTTTCTGAGGTCCTGGATGACCTGATCCTGAAGGTATCTTTTCAGCATGTCTGGATTATATCTCCATTTTTGACGCTGGTCAAAAAAAGAGATGAGTTTTTTTGAGTGGGGGTGAAAATGTCAATTTTTGAGGCTGGGGTCCCGTTCCAGAAGTTACCGATTATGGCCTTGGGCTGAAACCGGTAATGGTTTGAACCGCCCGCTTCGCTCAAGACGCAAAGGGCGCAAAGGAATTAAGTTGTTCAGGGGTGGATTGTTTGCCACGGGCATTAGAACCTGTTCAGGAAGGAGGGTATAAATAAAAAAGTCCCTCTGCATGGGGTTGCAGAGGGACTTTGTTTATCTGGGGGAAAATTTCCCCTGGACAGGACCTGTTGAAGTTAACTTGCTGTTACTCTGGCCTTTTGAGGTTCAGCTTCTTGCGGGTAACGCCTGCGATGCCGATGAGGCCAATACCAAAGAGGATCATTGTGGCTGGCTCGGGGACAGGGGCAACGCCTCCGTCAAATGATGAAGACATGCATGTATTAGAATGATCAATAATTCCCTCAATGGTGATGGTGTAATCATTTGGATCTATAGGAGTTACCAGCGAGGAAAGAGCCTCAGAAAAAGCACCGGTTGCTGGCCCAAATGAGGCTAAGAGAGTTCCGTCAAGATATGTATTGAACGTAACATTTCCGTTTGCGTAACCACCAAAAGCTGATACTAAACCCTTAAGATTATTGTCCCATGCGCTAAATGTATCTTCCACACTGAAGGTAAGTGTGCCGCCACTCGAATATGACGTTGTTGCACCCGTTAGATGCATTTCTGGAAATCCAACCTTACCGATGGCAGGAAAGCTGCTGGCCATTGACATGGTTACATCCCAACCCCCGACTGTGCCACCAAACGTAATTATGCCATCATTATCTGCGTCATCGACCGTTACTGTTGTAGTTCCATCCGTTATTGTAAGCACCGGAAGCGCCATAGCACTACCAGCCCACACCATTGTTATGGCAAAGATAATTGCCAACATTCTTGAACACATTTTTAACATCATCATTCCTCCTTTAATTTATGAATCGTAAACTTAAAATTTTCCAGCAATCGTATAGACATTTGAAAAATGCCTTGTCTTGCAAATTAAAAACTGCCTTGAACTTTAAAACCTGAATTTCTCTCCTTACTCCGACTTATTCACCTCCTTTCCCGCACTCCATAACAATCATTTGATGAGTTTATAAG
>WGBG01000059.1 GCA_015494395.1 Deltaproteobacteria bacterium | reverse complement strand
GATGTTTATAAATAGCAATATGCCTATATATGCTCAAAAGGAGCCCAGAATGTTTTTAAAAAAATCTTCACTTTTGTTCCTGGCTATTATCCCCTTCCTCCTTCTCAACGCAATTCCCGCCCAGGCATCAGACAGCACTGACAACCTTGTATCCATCTATCAGGATGCAGAGAAGAGCGACCCTGCTCTTGCCAGGGCAAGGGCGGGTCTTGAGACAGCAAAGATTGAAAAACCCCTGGCAAGGTCCCGTCTTCTGCCAAGAGTTACGGCAAATGGCCAGGTGGCAAGGAGATACAACAAGCTTGAGGGCATTCAGCCCGACACCCTCACAAAATATTACTGGGGCGGAGATTACACAGTTGCCTTGACCCAGCCGGTATTTGACGGACAGGCATGGGTGAGCATGAAGATAGCAGAGGATATCATCAGCGCAGGTGAAGCAGAGCTCTTGAGTGCAAGGCAGGACCTGATACTCAGGACATTTGAGGCATACTTCAACTTTCTACACGAAAGGGCGGACGTTCAGGTGGCGGAAAAACAGCGTGTACTGCTCAAGTCAATCCTGGACCAGACAGAGACTTTTCTGAAAGTCGGAACAGGGGATATCACAGCGGTTAAGGAGGCCCAGGCCCGGTATGATGCATCACAGTCCCAGCTTATCACTGCGCAAAACCGTTTTACCATAGCAAGGCAGGACCTGGAGCTCCTGGTTCACAGGCCGGTTTCGTCGGTCATGGACCTTGGCCCAATTACTGCCCGGCTTCCTGACCCGGATAACATGCAGAAGTGGGTTGAGGCAGCCCTTTCAAACCAGCCCCTGCTCATCAGCGCAAAGAAACGGCTTGAGGCAGCAGAAAAGAAGGTTGAATATGCGCGGCGTGAACGCTGGCCCCGGCTGGATCTTCAGGCAAGCGGAGGATACATGAACGGCGGGTACTTTCCTGAAATGCGCACCACCCATACAGAGGCCGGTATCATAATGACCATACCGCTATATCTTGGCGGTTCTATCTTTGCGAAAACCGCACAGGCAGAATCCCAGGCAATTGAGAGCAGACATAACCTGAAAAGGCTGGAAGACCAGGTAACCATCCGGGCGCAGAGCGCATTTCTGCGTCTTCGCGACAGTGTGGCATGGTACAGGGCCGCAAAACAGGCAATGGAGTCGGCCAGGGTCTCAATGGAGGCAACCAACACAGGCTTTAAGGTAGGAACAAGAACGGCCATTGACGCCCTGGATCTCACCCAGTTCTACATAGCAAAAAAGAGAGATTACCTTGTTGCCCTGTATGAGCATGTGCTTGCCCGGGCACGGCTAAAGGCGGCAGCAGGTGTTATCGGGCCTGAGGATATTGAGGCGGTTAACGGCCTGCTTTCAGCAGACTGAAACAGAGGGGATAATCATGGACAGGAAAAAGGCGAGAAAGATAATAGTTCCGGTTTTGCTTGCAGCCATCATAGCAGGGGCCGTTTTTTATTTTCAGAAAGAGGAAAAACAGCCTTCAGACCATCTTGTATTGTACGGCAACATAGACATCAGGCAGATACAGCTTGCCTTTCATGACACCGGACGCATAATCGCCCTGCATGTTCAGGAAGGGGCAAGGGTAAAGGCCGGTGAGCTTGTGGGAGAGATGGACCCGTATCGCTACCAGGCTGAGGTCAAGAGGCTTGAGGCAGAACTTGAAATGCAGAAGTGGGTGGTTGCCAAACTGCACGCGGGTTCAAGACCCCAGGAGATAGAAGAGGCAAGGGCTAGGGTTGCCGCAGACGAGGCACTGGTCAAGGACGCCCAGAAAACCTATGACAGGGTGCGCAAGCTTGCCAGGACCAAGTACGTTCCCAAACAGAAACTTGATGATGCCACTGCTGCACTGAAGGCAGCAAAAGAGAAGCTCAAGGCCGACCAGCAGGCACTCGACCTGGCATTAATAGGCCCCCGCAAGGAAGATATTGCTGCTGCAGAGGCAAAACTCAAATCCATAGCTGCGTCCCTTGACCTTGCCCGCCGCAAACTTGCTGACACCAAACTCTATGCCCCCTCTTCCGGCATCATACAGGACAGGATAATGGAACCCGGTGACATTGCCTTCCCGCAGACCCCTGTGTTTACCCTGGCCCTTGATAATCCCATGTGGGTAAGGGCTTATGTGCCAGAGCCAATGTTAGGCAAGGTCAAGGAGGGGATGCTTGCAGAAATCACCACAGACAGCTATCCAGGCAAGACATACAGGGGCTGGATAGGCTACATCTCACCCACCGCAGAGTTTACTCCAAAAAATGTAGAAACCCCGGAGCTGCGGACCAGGCTGGTGTATCAGGTCAGGGTCTATATCTGTAATTCCCTTGGAGAGCTGAGGCTGGGCATGCCTGCAACCGTGACAATCAAAACGAACCAGAAAGTTGAAT
Source organism: Deltaproteobacteria bacterium (assembly GCA_015494395.1). GTDB lineage: Bacteria > Desulfobacterota > Dissulfuribacteria > Dissulfuribacterales > QOAL01 > S144-17. Next base: position 6,178 of record WGBG01000059.1, on the reverse strand, counting down.
CCGGTGATTTTTCCCGGGATGCCATGTGCCCAGGCAACAATTCAACATGATAAGGAACTGTTCAGCGTAATAATGTTAATGAAGTATGGTAAATGGTCTTGTTTTTCCGTTCTGGTGAACAATTTCTTGTTTTTCTAAGGCTCGCTTCGCCAAGAAAAACTACGAAATTCTCAAAGTCACTCCAAAACAAGACCATTTACCAATCTGAACAGATACCACTATGAATCACGAGGAGGGCAACAATGCCCGCAATGAGAGCCTGGCCATGAAAAAATCCGGACTGTGCATGACCATAGAAGGGGTCACCAAGGATTTTATATCCGGCAAGCGCACTGTCAGGGCCCTTGACAACTTCTCTGCATCGGTAAAGAAGGGCATTGTTACTGGGCTGATCGGCCCGGATGGTGCGGGAAAGACCACGCTGATGCGCATTGCAGCCGGGCTCCTTGTGCCTGACTCAGGACATGTTTCTATTCTTGGCATGGACTCCACCACGGATTTTCTTGCCGTCCAGTCTTCCATTGGCTACATGCCCCAGCGCTTTGGTCTGTATGAGGACCTTACTGTCCAGGAGAATCTTGACCTGTACGCAGACCTTCATGACATACCAGCCTCAAAAAGGCAGGCGCGTTATGATGAACTTATGAACATGACGGGCCTTGCTCCATTCACATCAAGGCTTGCAGGAAGGCTTTCCGGGGGTATGAAACAGAAACTGGGCCTCGCCTGCTCCCTTATGAATGTGCCGGAGCTCCTTATCCTGGATGAACCAACAGTTGGCGTTGATCCTGTTTCAAGGCGTGAGCTCTGGGAAATCGTTTACAGGCAGGTACGGGATGAGAACATGAGCGTGCTTCTTAGCACTGCCTACCTGGATGAGGCAGAACGGTGCCAGGAGGTTATTCTCATACATGAAGGCATTTTTCTTGGTCAGGACAGCCCGGAGGTGTTCAGCCGGTCCCTTGCAGGCAACAGCTTCATGCTGACCCCGGATGAGGGACAGAAACGCCGGCTCCAAGAGGAGTTAAGCCACACGGACGGGGTAGTGGATGCCATAATCCTTGGCTCAAAGGTGCGGCTTGTAACCGAAGAGCCGGTGGATGCCCATGAGGTAGAGAGGAGGTTCTGTAAAAATACGGGATTCAGGGCCGAGAGTGTGCCTCCCAGGTTTGAAGACGCTTTTATAAAACTTCTCAGGGACAGGCTGAAGGACAGGGGAGAGATACAGGATTCAACCCCGGTCTCCCGCACCCCGGTGGAGGGAAACCCTGATGAAGAGGTTATCAATGTCAGAAATCTTGTGCGCAAATTTGGAGATTTTTATGCAGTCAGGGGTATAAGCTTCAGTGTCAGGCATGGAGAGATATTTGGCCTTCTGGGGGCAAACGGTGCTGGCAAGTCGACCACGTTTCGCATGCTATGCGGCCTTCTTCCCGCATCCGGAGGCCACCTGATGGTTGCCGGGAAAGACCTCAGGACAGCAGGTGCCGAGGCAAGAGCCAATGTGGGCTACATGGCACAGAAGTTCTCCCTGTACCCGGAGCTTACAGTAGTGCAAAACCTGAAATTTTTCAGCAGTGCCTATGGTCTTGAGGGAAAGTACAGGAAAGAGAGAATCAGGTGGGCGCTGGACTCATTCCAGCTTGAACCCCTCAAGGATGTAAGGAGTGCTGACTTGCCCCTTGGTTACAAGCAGCGTCTCGCCCTTGCTGCAGCTTTAATGCATGAGCCCCCCATACTTTTTCTTGATGAACCTACTTCAGGAGTAGATCCCCTGGCACGGCGCGAATTCTGGCGTCATATAAACGCCCTTGCCCAGGCCGGCGTTACCGTCATGGTCACTACACACTTTATGGAAGAGGCGGAGTACTGTGACAGGATGGTGATTATGGCACAGGGGGAGATACTGGCACAGGGCACCCCCGAGGAACTCAAGGCCAGGTTCCGCACGGACAAGAACCCTAATCCCACCATGGAAGATACGTTCATTGCACTCATTGAAAAACATGAGGCAGAAAAAGACAGGGGAGGGCATTAGATGTCCAGGACCGAAAAAGGAGCCAAATTCCCGGCAGGTGCACGGTCACCACGGAGCACTTCAGGCAGGCATGTAAGCAGGGGCATCAACCGCACCAGGCTTAAGGGTCTGATACGAAAAGAGATGTACCAGATCATCCGTGACCCCTCCAGCATCGGCATTGCATTTGTCCTTCCGGTAATCCTGCTGCTTATCTTTGGATACGGCGTATCCCTTGACGCAAAACATGTTCCCGTTGCCGTTGTAATCGACAAGCCATCAAGGGAGGTCTCTGATTTTATCAGCGGATTCCGCCAGTCTGCCTATTTCAGGCCGGTTATAATGAACAACATCAAGGAGGCGGAACATGCCGTCATGACTCGTGAAGTTGACGGCATAATATGGTTCAGGTCAAATTTTGGCCGCCAGATGTTCCTTGAGGGCAATGCACCGGTAGAGGTGATACTTAACGGCGTGGATGCCAACAAGGCAAGGATAACCCAGGGATACATAACCGGCGTATGGATAAAATGGCTTGAGCGCTACGCACTTGAAAAAGGCGTCAGGCTCAGGATGCCGGCCACGGTAAAACACCGTATATGGTTTAATGCCTCGGTTCGGAGCAGGAATTACCTGGTCCCTGGCCTTATAGCCATAATCATGACCCTGATAGGCGCCATGCTGACCTCAATGGTGATCGCCAGGGAGTGGGAACGCGGCACCATGGAGGCTCTTATCGTAACCCCGGTCAGCATGAAAGAAATCATCATAGGGAAGGTGGTGCCATACTTTTTCCTTGGCATGAGCGGCATGGTGCTTTCTGTGCTCATGGCTGTCTGGATTTTTCACGTGCCGCTCAGGGGCTCCATCCTGGCACTTACGGCAGGCTCAGCCCTGTTCATGCTTACCGCAATCTTCATGGGACTTCTCATATCAACCGCTGCAGGAAGCCAGTTTGTAGCAGGTCAGATTGCCATTGTAATCACCTTCCTGCCCGCGTTCATCCTTTCGGGATTTGTCTTTGACATCGGCTCAATGCCTGTTCCCATTCAGTGGCTTACTCATATAGTTCCGGCAAGATATTTCGTAAGCATGCTCCAGACCATTTTTCTTGCAGGGAATATCTGGCCCATTTTTATCACGAACTGTCTTTGGCTCATGGGCATGGGGGCATTTTTTATGATGGTGATAAAGAAAAAGTCACGCAAGAGACTGGAGTAACCAGGCCATGATAAAGAAAATATTCGCGTTGATGATTAAAGAGTTTATCGCCATCCTGACAAACAGGAAGAGCAGGATGGTGCTTGTAATACCTCCCATCGCCCAGCTCATCGTGTTCGGATATGCTGCAAGCTTTGATCTGAACAATGTTCCCTACGCCGTTTACAATGAAGACCCGGGACAGGCCTCCCGGGAGCTTCTTGCAAGGTTTGAGGGTTCAAGGGCATTCAAACTTGTCAGGACACTGGACAGTGACGGAGACATAGCCCCTGTAATCAATCTCAAGGAGGCGCTTATTGTCCTTCATATCGGGCCGAAATTTTCAGAAAACATAAGGCGCAACCAGCCTGCAGAACTTCAGGTCATACTTGATGGCCGCAATTCAAACACCGCCCTGATTGCCCTGAATTATGTCCATTCCATTGTGATGGATTTCAACCAGGCATGGTCTGCAAGGCACGAAGGGCATGTGCCGCCGGCAAGGCTCGTTGTACGCTCATGGTTTAACAGGACCCTCAATTCCCACTGGTTCATTATCACAGGAATAGTGGCGCTGCTTACCCTGGTGGTAACCATTGAGATTACCGCCATGTCTGTTGCAAAGGAAAGGGAAGGGGGCACATTTGACCAGCTTCTTGTAACTCCAATGACCCCACTTGAGATACTGATTGGAAAATCCCTGCCGGGATTCATAATAGGAACGCTTGAGGCAACCTTCATCATGTTCATGATTGTTGCATGGTTTCATATCCCGCTCAGGGGCAGCATCCTGGCAATGTATGTGGGGCTCTCTGCCTTTCTGCTCTCTGCAATCGGTATCGGGCTTATGATTTCAGCCATGTCAGTTACGCAGCAGCAGGGGCTCATGGGGGCATTTCTCTTTCTGGTCCCGTCAGTAATCCTCTCAGGGTTTGCTACCCCTATTGAAAACATGCCGGAAGCTGTTCAGGCAATCACCTATCTGAACCCGCTGCGCTACTTTCTGATAATCGTAAGATCAATATTCATGGAAGGCGCCTCTTTCAGCCTGCTGTGGCCCCAGTACTGGCCCATGGCTTTAATCGGTATATTAAGCCTTGCAACAGCAGGCATAATGTTCAGGAGAAGGATGTATTAAACCTCCATCCTGCCTATCCTTGCTGAAGACCGCTATTGCATGGAGGTGGGATTGGAGCCGCTAGCTGCCACAGGTGACGCAGCCCCCTTCTGTTCAGTAAACACCTTCGCCTGCTCTGTGTTTCCAAATGGCAGTTCCTTAAAAGGTATGTGATATTTTTCCACCTCAGCACCCTTCATGAAGGCAGACCCCGCCGAGATGGTCAAGGTCCTTTTCGACAAGCAGGCATTTCAGCCCGGCCCTTGCTGCTACAATGGCGCCTGCATAATTCAGCCCGGCTCCTATGAAGATAATATCAAAATCCATTTATTCATCCTCCAGTTGTATCTGCTCACAGGGTGCTGCAGATGCAAGGCGGAGGGGGCGAAGGCGTACTGCCGCTACTTCGAGCCCTTGCCAACGCAGCAGATGCGGTACCCTGTCAGCAGATACCGATTACGTTTTCTTAAGCTCGTTCCAGCCTGCCATAAGGCATATGAAGCTGAGAGAAAAGGCTGGAGTAGCTTGCATATAGCGACAGTACTCCTCTCCGAACTTTTTCTGACATTCCGGTTCTTCGATGACTATAACAAACCAGAGTGCAGCCAGTATGGCCCATCCACATGCTGCTACAGCGATTATAGAGCCTGAAAGAAGTGCAAAGCCAATAGGAATCATGGCGAGCCCCAGGTGCTGAGGGTGCCTCATGCATGAATATATCCCGCAGGTAACCATCCGGTCTGGCCATATACTGGTGTGACCCTCTGTATGTCCGAATTTTTTAAGTGATTTCCCTGCCACTATATGTAGAGCCAGGGCCCAGCAAAGCACTATGGTTCCTGCAATAGCAGACCAGAGGCCAAGGCTGTTAAATGTGTCACATCTGTCAGATATAATGTGAGCTGACCAGAAAACCAACAGCCATACCAGAGGCCAGAAGAAGAATTTCCACAGTCCCTTTTCATTTTTTTCCTTTCCGGTACCTTTCACTGATCATCCTCCTACAGTAATGCAGGCACAGCAGATTATGCCTGAACATGGACGCAGTATAGTCCAGATTGTTTCTGGCCAATAATTGAAGGTTTCAAACATGTCACATCAACTCATTGAAGTTATCCTACCTGAGGGAAAGGCGGAGGCCGTTTCTGAACTACTTCATGATACACCCCTTACAGATACATGGCATGCAAAACTGGAAGTTAACCGTGCTGGAATTTATCTTCTGCAAGAAGAGGTGCCTTTATAACCGCGGTCTAAGGCCTGGCCTTCGCTGTTGCCTGCGGGACCGCAGCAGGCTTTATTTCACAGTTGATCATGATATCCTTCCCATTGCTGCAAAGATAATACACGCTTATTCAAAACCTGAACCGAACGTTTCATAATGTGCCAAACCTAACAATCGCTCACTTCAGAAAACATACTGCCACAGGGGAAAGATATATTTAAGGGCTTGAAACCACGATATCCTGTCTTATTGTTAAGTTATTGGAATGGTCATTTTGTACTTCACCTTAAACCCAAAGGAGAATACTGTTATGGCAAAGACAATTACCGCAACCTATGCATCTGAAGCTTCTCTGAAAAATGTGTTTGATGACCTGATCAATATTGGATTACCAGAAGAAGAAATCTATACTGACAGCGCCAGCAAAGAGGTCAAGGTGATAACCGGGATGGATATCGAGCCTGAAATAATGGAAGTACTGAAGCGACATGAACCTGTCAAGATAAATTAAATTGAGGGTATTCCTTATTAGCCTTCATAACAATGTCTGTCGAGGTGGTAAGTCATGTTTCTGCGGGGCAGGGCGGTTCTGTTCCCATTGTTCCGGCTTCTGCCCCGT
>WGBG01000058.1 GCA_015494395.1 Deltaproteobacteria bacterium | reverse complement strand
TCTGTGTTGTGGGTAAGAGTGAAAAATGGAGACGATTTAAGGCTCAGGCGTTCATCCGGACTAACTTTTGCCCAAATGCCTAAAGCACCTTGTTCAGGGCATATTCAATAATCCCCTCAGCCCCGGCATCCTGCAGCTTTGGCACAAGCCCCCGCACCTCTGCCTCATCTATTACAGTTTCCACAGAAAACCACTTCTGGTTGTAAAGCGGGGAAACGGTGGGGGCATTAAGGCTTGGCAGAAGCTCAACAATTTCATCAAGCTTGTCTTCCGGCACATTCATCTTGAGTCCTACAAGCCTGTCTGCCCTGAGGGCACCCTGCATAAGGACTGCAATCTGCTCTATCTTCTTTTTCTTCCAGGGATCTTTCCACGCCTCTTTATTTGCAATCAGGCGAGGGGTTGACTGCATAAGCTCTTCAATGATCTGAAGCCCGTGGGCCCGTATGGTACTGCCGGTTTCGGTAACCTCCACCACCGCATCGGCAAGACCACTTACCACCTTGGCCTCGGTGGCACCCCAGGAGAACTCTATATCAACATTTACACCCAGTTTATCAAAATACCTTCGGGAAAAATTCACCAGCTCAGTGGCTATTTTCTTACCCTCCAGGTCACGGGCACTCCTGCAGGGTGAATCAGCAGGTACTGCAAGCACCCACCTTGCGGGCCTGCGGCTTACCTTTGAATAGATAAGCTCGGTCACCTCCACCACATCAGAATCATTTTCAAGAATCCAGTCAAGCCCCGTTATTCCCACATCAAGGGTGCCGTTGTCCACGTAACGAGCCATCTCCTGGGCACGACATATGCTGCATGAGATCTCAGGATCATCAATATCCGGGAAGTAACTGCGGCTATGTACCTTGATATGCCATCCTGATTTTGCAAGCAGTTCTATTGTTGCCTTTTCAAGGCTTCCCTTAGGTATTCCAAATTTGAGCTGATTCACTTTTTATATATCTCCGCTGGGTCAAATACGGGTTCACCCTCTTTAACAAGCTGATCACCCTTAACCTTCTGATAAAAACAACTACGGAAGCCGGTATGACAGGCTGCACCACCGAGCTGCTCAACCTTTACCAGAATAGTATCAAGATCACAATCCACAAAGGCCTCCTTCAAAAGCTGTACATGACCGGAGGTCTCGCCTTTAAGCCACAACTTCTCCCTGGAACGGCTCCAGTAATGCACCTTGCCTGTTTCAAGAGTCTTGTCCCATGCCAGCTTGTTCATGTATGCAAGCATGAGCACATCTCCTGTGGCATAATCCTGGGCAATCACAGGCAACAGGCCATTTCCCTTGCTAAAATCCAAATCATTTACTGTTTTCATGGTGGCGTTGTTTAACTTTCATGGATAAAGATGTCAAGTGGACAGGCATTGCAGGACCCGTCAGACATGACAGAAAATCTATTCCCTGGACACTGGAAACAAAATTCCCATACAATTACATTTAACCTAAAATTGCCCAAAAAAAGGCAAACACCTCACTCTTTTTTTAAAAACAGAAATGGCACGCCTCTTGCTTTTTCATAAAAACAAAAACACAAATGGATGCATAGCACAAGAAATTACCTGTGATTTTTCAAGGGGTTAAACAAATCAACCCCTTGGATCAGATTGACAATATATATTCAACAATTATAGTTATAGAAAAAGAAGACCATGAAGAACAACAACCTCTTAAAACTAATAAAACGATTTGCCTTTATTTCTTTGCTTGTGGGTATCCTTGCCGGGCTTACATCATGTAACACAGCCGACAGCCCCATTCAGGGTACCTATGACAACCCTTACACCAAGGCAGAAATAGAAAAAATGCTCAGATACCACGGTGCCCTTGTTGCCAAGTTCGATAATGGGCAGTGGTATTTCCTGTCAGGCCGCCGTTGGGTCAAAATAGAGAACGGTGGTGCCAGACAGTTTGCTCTAAACAAAAAAACATCTTCATTCAAATCCAGTCTCTGAGTGCTATCGCGCTCACAATCACTCATGTAAGAAACATTTACAGAGCCCAAGTACTGCTATTTGCGCTGTGATTCTATTATCAGGGTTACAGGGCCATCATTTACAAGCGAGACCTGCATATCAGCCTGAAAGACACCTCGCTTGACGCTGACTCCTTTGGACTCGATGATATTGCATAGGTGCTCGTAGTATTGCCGACCAATTTCTGGGGGAGCAGCACCTGTAAATGAGGGGCGCCTGCCCTTTCTGCAATCACCACACAGGGTAAACTGTGAAACTATAAGAATTTCTCCTTTAACATCCAAAAGGGAGAGGTTGAGCCTGTTATTATCATCACTGAACACACGGAGGTTTACACACTTGTCAGCAACAAATTCAACATCTTTTTCGGTATCACCCTTTTCCACGCCGACAAGCACAAGGCATCCCTGCCCTATGGACGCCACCACCTCATTGTTGACTGTTACAGATGCCTCTTTAACACGTTGCCATACAGCTTTCACGTAAACCTCCCATAATTACAGAAAACTCAAGCCATGCCAGAACAGCCCAGCACAATTTTAAACACTGATGTGCCGCATATTTCAAAAGATATGGGGCTGGATATTATACAGCCCCGGGATGGGTACCGTTTTTCCGTGGACTCCCTACTTCTGGCACGGTTCTGCCGCATCAGGCCACAGGACTCGGTTCTTGATCTTGGCACAGGGTGTGGAATCATAGCCCTTACCCTTGCCTCCATGCATCCTGAAATTTCCATTACAGCAGTTGAAATTCAGGAACAACTTGTAAAAACGGCTGTTA
>WGBG01000057.1 GCA_015494395.1 Deltaproteobacteria bacterium | reverse complement strand
TCTGTGTTGTGGGTAAGAGTGAAAAATGGAGACGATTTAAGGCTCAGGCGTTCATCCGGACTAACTTTTGCCCAAATGCCTAAAGCACCTTGTTCAGGGCATATTCAATAATCCCCTCAGCCCCGGCATCCTGCAGCTTTGGCACAAGCCCGCGCACCTCTGCTTCGTCTATTACAGTTTCAACAGAAAACCACTTCTGGTTGTAGAGTGGGGATACGGTAGGGGCATTCAGGCTTGGCAGCAGCTCTACAATCTCAGCAAGTTTGTCTTCCGGGACATTCATCTTTAGCCCCACCAGCCTGTCTGCCCTGAGAGCACCCTGCATGAGGACTGCAATCTGTTCAATCTTCTTTTTCTTCCAGGGGTCTTTCCATGCCTCTTTATTTGCAATCAGGCGGGGAGTTGACTGCATAAGCTCTTCAATAATCTGAAGGCCATGGGCCCGTATGGTGCTGCCTGTCTCAGTAACCTCAACCACTGCATCGGCGAGACCGCTGACCACCTTTGCCTCTGTAGCACCCCAGGAAAACTCAATGTCAACATTTACACCCAGTTTATCAAAATATCTTCGGGAAAAATTCACCAGTTCAGTGGCTATTTTCTTCCCCTCCAGGTCCCTGGCACTCCTGCACGGTGAATCAGCCGGCACTGCAAGCACCCACCTTGCAGGTCTGCGGCTTACCTTTGAATAGATTAACTCGGTCACCTCCACCACATCGGAATCATTTTCAAGAATCCAGTCAAGCCCTGTTATTCCTACATCTAGAGTGCCGTTATCCACGTAACGCGCCATCTCCTGGGCACGACATATACTGCATGAGATTTCAGGGTCATCAATATCCGGGAAGTAACTTCGGCTGTGCACCTTTATATGCCATCCTGATTTTGCAAGCAGTTCTATTGTAGCCTTTTCAAGACTTCCCTTGGGTATTCCAAATTTGAGCTGATTCACTTTTTATATATCTCCGCTGGGTCAAATACGGGCTCACCCTCTTTAACAAGCTGATCACCCTTGACCTTCTGATAAAAACAACTGCGAAACCCGGTATGGCAGGCTGCACCACCAAGCTGCTCAACCTTTACAAGAATGGTGTCAAGGTCACAATCCACAAAGGCTTCCTTGAGAAGCTGCACATGACCTGACGTCTCTCCCTTAAGCCACAACTTCTCCCTTGAACGGCTCCAGTAATGCACCTTGCCTGTTTCTAGAGTTTTTTCCCACGCCAGCTTGTTCATGTATGCAAGCATGAGCACATCTCCAGTGGCATAATCCTGGGCAATCACAGGCAACAGGCCATTTCCCTTGCCAAAATCCAAATCATTTACTGTTTTCATGGTGCCGTTGTTTAACTTTCATGGATAAAGATGTCAAGTGGACAGGTAGCGCAGAGTCTGTCAGGAAATGGAAAACTTGTTCCCTGGTTGTGGGAAATAAAATTCCTTCAACATCAAGGTTAACCCCAAGTCAGCCAAAAACACTTTAAAGACCCAGTTTTTTTTAGTAATGCAGATGGCACATCTTTTGCTTTTAAAAAACAAAAATTATACATGGGTGCGTAATACGAGAAATTACCTGTGGTTTCTCAACAGGTTAAACAAACAGACCCATTTGGCCAGATTGACAATCCATATTCAACAATTATATTTACAGGGGAGGAGACTATGAAGAATAACCATCTCATAAAATTTCTTAAACGATTTGTCTTTATTTCTGTGCTTATAGGAAGTCTTGCCGGTCTCACGGCATGCAACACTGACGATAGCCCTGTTCAGGGCACCTATGACAATCCCTATACCAAGGCAGAAATTGAAAAGATGCTCAGATACCACGGGGCTCTAGTTGCCAAGTTTGATAACGGCCAGTGGTATTTCCTGTCAGGCCGCCGCTGGGTCAAAATTGAAAATGGCGGTGCCAGACAGTTTGCCCTTAACCAAAAAACACCTTCATTAAAATCCAGTCTCTGAGAGCAGCCGCGCTCACGATCACTCATGTAATTAACATCTGCGCTTTGATTCTATAATCAGGGTTACCGGGCCGTCATTTACAAGCGAGACCTGCATATCAGCCTGAAAAACCCCCCGTTTGACACTGACACCCCTGGACTCGATGACATGGCATAGGCGTTCATAGTATTGCCGGCCCATATCAGCAGGAGCAGCATCTGTAAATGAAGGACGCCTGCCCTTTCTGCAATCACCATACAGAGTGAACTGAGAGACCACGAGGATTTCGCCTTTGATATCAACAAGAGATAGGTTGAACCTGTTATTATCATCACTGAACAAACGGAGGTTTACACACTTGTCAGCCACAAACTTAATATCCTCTTCGGTATCACCCTTTTCCACACCCACAAGCACAAGGCATCCATTGCCTATGGACGCGACCACCTCATTGTTGACTGTTACTGAGGCCTCTTTAACACGTTGCCAAACTGCTTTCATACACACCTCCCAAACTGGCTAAAAAATCAATCCAACTGATCATCATTTGTAAACTCAAGTGACATAACATCTTCACTTCAGACATAAAAACTCAAACCATGCCACAACAGACCAGTGCAATAATGAATACTGATGTACCGCATCTTTCAAAAGATATGGGACTGGACATTATACAGCCACGGGACGGATACCGCTTTTCAGTGGACTCCATTCTCCTGGCACGGTTCTGCCGCATCAGGCCACAGGACTCGGTTCTTGATCTTGGCACAGGGTGTGGAATCATAGCCCTTACCCTTGCCTCCATGCATCCTGAAATTTCCATTACAGCAGTTGAAATTCAGGAACAACTTGTAAAAACGGCTGTTA
>WGBG01000056.1 GCA_015494395.1 Deltaproteobacteria bacterium | reverse complement strand
TTTCGCGATTTTAGCGTTGCAAGCCTTAGAAAAACAAGAAATTGTTCACCGGAACGGAAAAACAAGACTATTTATCAATGTTTTATTAATAACTATGCTGAACAGTAATATAAATTCATGATTTAATAATTGCGATTCCAGCCTGGATTGGGCGATTCAGATTCAGGCTAACTCTCATACAGGACCAATTATCATAATGACATCCGCAAAGACAAACGGCACAGTTCTGATAGTTGAGGATTTCAAGGATACTGCTGACATAATCTGCAGGCTACTCAAGAAGAAAAATTACAGGCCTCTGGTTGCATATTCACTGTCAGAGGCAAGGGAAAAGCTTGGAGAACCCCTGGATGTTGCTGTCCTTGACATAAATCTGCCAGACGGGAATGGTCTTGACTTTCTACAGGAACTAAAGGCACTCAACCGTGAGCTGCCGGTAATAATGCTCACCGCCTATACCGAGCTTGACAATGCCATTAAATCCTTAAGGCAGGGAGCGGATGATTTTATTACCAAACCCTTTGAAAACGACTACCTTATACATTCAATTGCCAGGGCACTTGAAAAGAAACACCTGACTGACCGTCTCAGGCAATCTGAAAAATTCAGGCTACTTGGAGAGCTTGCCGCCGGGGTTGCGCACGATTTCAACAACCTGTTAAGCTCAATCAGCGCTCACCTCTATCTGCTTAAACGCGAAATAAAGGAAGGTGGCTGTCAGGGAGCACAACATATCAAGACCATGGAAATGGCCATAGATGATGGCGCAGCCATTGTCTCCAGGCTGAACTCCATGGGCAAGAAGAGCGCTGATGACCGCCAGTTCATCGATTTTAACAATCTTGTTGAAGACACTATACTGATGACAAGGCCCAAGTGGGACCACGAGCAGCGCCGAAAAGGCCGCAAGATTAATCTGGAATCCCAACTTGCTCCCCCAAAAACAGTCTATATAAACCCTTCAGACGTCCGGGAGGTGCTGACCAACCTGATCTTTAATGCCATTGATGCCATGCCAAAAGGAGGCACCATAACCATAAAAACCGAGAACATGGACGACGCTGTTAAATGTATGGTAAGTGATACAGGAATTGGGATGACCCCGGAAGTCAAGGAAAGGATATTTGACCCCTTCTTTACCACCAAAGGACAGGGCACAGGTATAGGGCTGTCAGTATCCTATGCAATAGTTGCAAACCACGGTGGCACCCTGACGGTTGAGAGCGTGCCTGGTGAGGGAAGCACCTTCACCATAACACTTCCACTTAACACTGGTGATGCCTTAAAAAACTTTCAATAAGGGTATTCTGTGCCTCCAGAGGAGACAACCCCTCCTCATGGATGAGCATCCAGACACAACGCATGAATGCCCGATAAAGATCGGGACGCACGTGCACAGTCATGGCAACTGACTGGGCATCATCCCTACCATCATCACACCTTTTGGGCATAAGGTCACCATGCGCATGCATATTGTCATCTTTTGTTTTCATTTATACTGTTCAGTATCGTTTCTTTGATTTATCTGAATAAATCATAATCTTCAAATTATACAACTATCAAGTCAGCTATTTTTGCTTTACAAACAACATTTGCAAAAAGCAGCGGCGGGACATTAGTGGCAACAGGCTAAAACTGAAATGAAACCAAAAGGCAGAAACAGGGCAACAGGAATATCAGGCGAGAAGGCAGCCAGAGCATATCTTGAGGAGACCGGCCACTCCATCCGAGAACAGAATTACCGCACTGCTGTTGGTGAAATTGATATTATAGCAGAAAAAAACAGGGAGATTATATTCATTGAGGTAAAATCCCGCTACTCGAAGAAATACGGGCTTCCACAGGAGGCCGTAGGCAGGATAAAACAGCAGAAGATAATAAAAACCGCCATGTGGTACATTCAGGCCAACAGGCTTCATGACAGGGACATGCGCTTTGATGTGCTGACCATCACATTTGATCAGAAGGGAGATTTTACCATAAACCACATACCCCGTGCCTTTGATGCCACATACTGGAGGTCTTGACGTGAATGAAATGAGGGCAATAATCCTGGAACAACAGAATGCTCCCCTTAGGTTACGCCATGATATTGCTGTTCCTGAGCCTGATTCAGGTGAAATTCTGGTAAAAATCGATGCTTGTGGAGTGTGCCGGACAGACCTGCATATCATTGACGGAGAGCTTGAACATCCCAGACTTCCACTGATACCTGGACATGAGATTATAGGCAGGGTGGTAAGGATTGGTGAAGATGTCTCAGGCTTCAAAGAGGGGGACAGGGTTGGCATCCCGTGGCTTGGGAAAACATGCGGAAACTGCCTGTACTGCAGGGCAGGCAGGGAAAATCTCTGTTCCAATGCTGTGTTCACTGGCTATACAAAAAATGGCGGATATGCAGATTATGTGTGTGCTGACAGCAGGTACAGCTTTCATATACCTGAAGGATACAGCGCCCATGAGGCCGCACCTCTTCTCTGTGCCGGACTTATTGGGTACCGCTCACTCTCAATGGCAAACCAGACACCAGGAGGTGTAAAAAATATCGGGCTCTATGGCTTTGGAGCTGCAGCCCACATAATCTGCCAGGTTTGCACGTACCAGGGACAGAATGTTTTTGCCTTCACCCGGGATGGTGACATTAATAAACAGGAGTTTGCCAGGGCTTTGGGTGCGGTATGGGCCGGAGGATCAAAAGATTTGCCGCCGGAGCAGCTTGATGCTGCCATCATCTTTGCCCCTGCCGGCCACCTGGTTCCCGCAGCCCTTAAGGCTGTGAGAAAAGGTGGGAGGGTGGTATGTGCTGGTATCTACATGAGTGATATCCCGTCGTTCAGTTATGATGACCTGTGGTGGGAGAAGCAAATTGTGTCCGTTGCCAACCTTACCAGGCGTGATGGTGTTGAGTTTATGCAAATTGCAGGGGACATCAATATAAAGATGAATGTCACCCCATTTCCACTTGAGGAGGCAAACCAGGCAGTGGACGCTGTGAGGAGTGGCAAAATCAGGGGTGCGGCTGTACTGTTAATGGACTGATTTTTATCAGAAAACAGCTCAAAGCTGAAGGCTCAAGGCTCAAAGTAAAAAAACGTCATAACTGTTCAGCGCATTTATTGAATGAGGTTGGCAAATGGTCTTGTTTTTCCGTTCCGGAGAACAATTTCTTGTTTTTCTAAGGCTCGCTACGCAAAAATCGCGAAACTCGCTCGTGCCTCGCTCAGACAGACGCGATTTTATGGCTGCGCTTCGCCAAGAAAAACTACGAAATTGTTCAAAGTCACGCCAAAACAAGACCATCCACCACGCTGAATAGATACAAAACGTCTTTGCTTTCAGCTTCCGAGTTTGAGCGTTGAGCTAACTTGAATGCCCGGGGTGATAAACTTCCTGCCATTAAAGTTTAAAGGAGAACCAATGTTGCAACTTGCAAATATAATGTCAGCAGTAAACAGTTTTGTCTGGGGGCCCTACATGCTTACCTTCCTGGTTGGCACAGGGGCATACCTCACATTCAGACTTAAGGGGATACAGTTTACCAGGCTTCCAGCAGCACTGAAGCTCATATTTTCATGCAAGAGCCGGGATGAATGCGCCTCAGGCCAGGGGGACATTACACCTCTTCAGGCACTTACCACAGCACTTTCTGCAACCATAGGCACAGGAAATATAGCAGGTGTTGCAACAGCAATATTTCTTGGCGGCCCCGGGGCTGTCTTCTGGATGTGGGTCTGTGCGGTGTTTGGAATGGCAACAAAGTTTGCCGAGGCGGTTCTTGCGGTAAAATACCGCAAGGTGCTTCCGGACGGTACCATGCAGGGCGGGCCCATGCGATACATCTCAGACGGTCTGGGGCTTAAGTGGCTGGGCTGGTTCTTTGCACTGATGGGCTGCATAGCGGCCTTTGGCATTGGCAGCATGGTGCAGTCCAACTCGGTTGCCGTAGCACTCAAACACACATTCAACATATCGCCTGTTGCAACTGGCATAATCATGGCAGTTATGACAGGCATGGTTATAATCGGTGGCATCAGGCGCATCGGCAAGGTTACTGAAAAACTGGTGCCGCTCATGGGTATCTTCTACGTTGCAGGCGCCCTTGCCATTATTTTAACCCACCTTGGAAGCATTCCAGAGGCACTTTCCCTCATATTCCAGCACGCCTTTACCCCGGCATCGGCAACCGGAGGTTTTGCAGGTGCTACCGTTGCGTCAGCAATAAGGTTCGGGGTTGCCCGTGGTGTGTTCTCCAACGAGTCAGGTCTTGGAAGTGCCCCAATTGCCCACGCCGCTGCCAAAACAGACAACCCGGTCCGCCAGGGGCTTATTGCAATGACCGGTGTCTTTTTTGATACCATTATAGTCTGCTCCATGACGGCACTGGTCATACTGCTTACAGGGGCATGGAAGAGTGGACAGACATCAAGCGCACTGACAAGCCTTGCATTTGAAACAGCCCTTCCAGGCGCAGGCAACCTCATTGTAACCATTGGATTATGCATATTTGCCTACTCCACCATGATAGGCTGGGCATATTACGGGGAGGAGTGCATAGAGTACATAATGGGCATCAGGGCAAGGATGCCCTACAGGTACACCTTCTGCGCAGTCATTGCCCTGGGGGCATTTCAAAAGGTGGGATTTGTCTGGGATTTTTCAGATACCATGAACGGCGCCATGGCAATCCCCAATCTTATCGGACTTATCGGGCTGTCAGGTGTACTGGTCAAGGAGACCCAAAAACGGCTTGAGGCTGGTACTGATTAACGGATTCCCAATGCAAACCCACAGCCCTGCAACAATAGGCATATTTGACTCCGGCATTGGCGGACTTACCGTGGTACGGGAGATAAAGCGCCTTATGCCCGGACAGCCCATTGTCTATTTCGGGGATACAGCCCGCACCCCCTATGGAACCAAAAGTCCTGATATTATCAGACGCTATGCGGTCCAAGATACACAATTTTTGATTGACCAGGGCGCAGAAATAATAGTCATTGCATGTCACAGTGCTGCAAGTACGGCCACAGCCGTAATAGAAGAAAGATTTTCCCTGCCGGTCTTTGAGGTTGTCTCTCCCTCTGTTATGCAGGCAGTCAAGGTTACACGCAACAAAAGAATCGGTATCATGGGCACCAGGGCAACGGTTGAAAGCCGCGTCTATGACTGCAAGATACCCGAGCTAATGCCTGATGCCACGGTCATAAGCCAGGCATGCCCCCTGCTTGTACCGCTTGTGGAGGAAGGATGGTTAAAAAGGCGGGAGACCCGCATGATAGTAAAGAAGTACCTGAAGCCACTCAAAGACAGACAGGTGGATACGCTTGTAATGGGATGCACCCACTATCCGCTGTTAAAAGAGATAATCAAGGCAAAGGCTGGAAAGCGTATCACCACAGTTGATCCCTCTTATGAGACAGCGCTTGCGGTGAGGCAGTTTCTTGAAGAGTCCGGAAGGGCGTGCACAGATTCTCCGGCAGATATCGGAAGCCCTGCTGAAAATTTTCAGGCAGGCAGGGAGGATTATTTTGTCTCTGATATTGCACCGGCAACAGCAGAGATTGCCAACCGGTTCATGGGACGGAGAATTAAACTTGTAAAGGCTTGATCCATGACGGCATACAGCCCGTAACCACTATTCCCTTGCTGCTCTATTCCCTACTCCGCTGCTGCTTTCAGCTCAGCAATGGTCTTTTTATAATCATCCGTGCCGTAAACAGCAGAGCCAGCCACGCAGATTTCAGCCCCTGATGCAACTACGTCCTTAATGGTGCTCAGGTTAACGCCACCATCCACCTCGATTGCCACATCAAGCCCCCGGCTGTCAATCATCTGCTTAAGTGCCTTAATCTTGCCAAGAGCAGAAGGAATAAAGCCCTGCCCCCCGAAGCCGGGATTTACACTCATCAAAAGGACAAGATCCAGGTCCTCAATGATAAAGTCAAGGGTTGAGAGCGAGGTTGCAGGATTCAGCACGGCACCGGCCTTCAGCCCCTTTGACTTGATATGCTGTATGGTCCTGTGAAGATGCGTACATGCCTCAACATGAACGGTTATCCAGTCAGCACCGGCGCTTACAAACTGGTCAATATACGTATCCGGGTCTGTAATCATAAGATGGCAGTCAAGGGGCAGGCTGGTAAAGGGCCTGATGGCCTTAACCACAAGGGGCCCCAGGGTTATGTTGGGCACAAAGTGGCCGTCCATGACATCAACATGAATCACATCAGCCCCGGCCTCTTCAACAGCCTTTATCTCGGCGCCAAGATTTCCAAAATCAGCAGACAAAATAGATGGTGCAATCTGTACTTTCATAATGTTTGGACTATAGTCTGTTGAACAGAATGGTCAATACAGAGATTGCCTGTTAACATTCAGAAAATAGCTCAAAGCTGAATGCTCAAGGCTCAAAGCAAAATAAGCCATGTGTGCTTTCAGCTTCCGACTTTTAGCTTTGAGCTAACTTTCATGTCATGAAAGTTTCAATGGAGGATAAAATAAATGAGCGGACCAAACAGCGCTGTCGCGTCAAAAATGATGGACTTTATGGAACGTGCCTCATGGATACGCAAGATGTTTGAACAGGGGGCACAGCTTAAAGCGGAACACGGGGCGGAAAATGTATGTGATTTCAGTCTGGGCAACCCTGATCTTGTGCCGCCTGAAGCATTCCAGGACGCCCTTGAAAAGATTGCCTCTGACCGGAGTCCCGGCGCCCACGCCTACATGCCCAATGCCGGTTACCCGCAGGTACGCCAGGAGATAGCAAGGCACGTGAAAAAGGCCCATGGCATAGCCCCTGATGTTGATGGAATAATCATGACTGTAGGGGCAGCAGGAGGGCTGAACATTATCTTCAAATCCATTCTTAACCCCGGCGATGAGGTCATCGTGCCTACTCCCTACTTTGTGGAATATGGCTTTTACGTGGACAATCACGGCGGCAAACTGGTTGCTGTGGATTCAAAGCCTGACTTTGCCCTTGACCTTGAAAAGATTGAGGCAGCCATAACTCCAGCAACCAAGGCCGTACTGCTTAACTCACCCAACAATCCATCCGGCGCCATCTACTCCGATGCCGAGCTTAAGGAACTATCTGCACTCCTGGAAAAGGCATCTGAAAAAACAGGCCATCCTTTATTTCTGATATCAGATGAGCCCTACAGGAGGCTTGTATTTGACAATGCAGAGGTGCCTCCAATATTTTCAAACTTCCGTAACAGCATCGTCACCACCTCTTTTTCAAAGGACCTGTCAATACCTGGCGAACGCATAGGGTACGTTGCGGTTCATCCGGAGGCAGAGGGCGGCGCGGCACTGCTTGGCGCCCTGACACTAGCAAACAGGATTCTTGGATTTGTCAATGCACCTGCCCTGATGCAGAAGGTGGTTGCAGAATCAATAGACAGCCTTGTTGATGTCAGCATCTACCAGCGCAGACGTGACCGGCTTGCAGAGATACTCTCAGAGGCAGGATTTGACTTTGAGATGCCTAAGGGCGCTTTCTACTTTTTCCCAAGGACACCTATAGAAGACGACGCAAAATTCGCATCTATTCTCCAGGAACAGCTCATACTCACCGTGCCCGGCAGGGGTTTTGGCTGCCCAGGGCACATCAGGATAGCGTTCTGCGTTGAAGATGATGTAATAGAACGCTCACGCGAAGGCTTCAAAAAGGCAATGACAGCAATCTAAACTTTCATGACAGAGGTCGTCACCCCCTTACATGAAAGTTAGCTCAAAGCTCAAAGTCGGAAGCTGAAAGCAAAGATGGGTTCTTTTTACTTTGAGCCTTGAGCTTTCAGCTTTGAGCTATTTTCACGGTTAAATGTCACACTTTGCACACTCTGCTCACAGGGTATGGCACCTGCCGCACCCTGTGGGCATATACAAAAAGAGGGGTAAATGAAGACTATCCTTCATACCCCGCAACTTTTCAAAGCATCTGCAAGGGCGTCAACTATCATCTCCTGCTCCTCTGCGGCAATAAAGGGGTGCATGGGTAGGGACAAAACTTCGCTCGCTGCCAGCTCTGCTTCAGGAAGGTCCCCTTCCGGAATATCAAGATGGCTGAACACCTTCTGCATGTGCAGTGGCAGGGGATAGTGAACAGCAGTTGGAATTTCCCTTCCTTTAAGGAACTCAACCACATCATCCCGCTTGGGAACACGCACGGTGAACTGTGCAAAAACACTTGTACGGTCTTCCCTAACTACTGGAAGCGTAGCAGCAGGAGCACGTTCAGAAAGAAGGGCCATGTAGCGGTTGGCGGCCTGCTGCCTCAACTCTATCTCATGTTCAAAATGCGGAAATTTTGCCAAAAGGATTGCTGCCTGAATAGCGTCCAGACGGCCATTTATGCCCAGAATATCGTGGCGGTACCTCCTGCTCTGCCCATGCACCCTCATTGCCATCAATTTTTCAGCGCGTTCACTGCTGTCAGTAAAGACCATGCCTCCGTCACCATAACAGCCCAAGGGCTTTGAAGGGAAAAAGGAGGTTACGCCGTACCTTGAAAGTCCACACGAACGCCTGCCCCTGTACATTGCACCAAATGACTGACAGGCATCTTCTATGACAAATAATCCCTCCTTCGCGGCAAGATCATTTATCTCATCCATGTCAGCGCACTGGCCGTAGAGACTCACCGGCATGATGCCCCGTACCTGCCCACCTGATTTCCTGCGCTCCTCAAGAGCCTCCTGAATCTTCTCCACAGATAGATTAAAGGTATCCGGCTCAATGTCCACAAAAACAGGCCTTGCCCTTAACAGCATTATGACTTCAGCAGTGGCAATAAAGGTAAAAGGGGTGGTGATTATCTCATCTCCCGGGCCAATTCCTTCAGCCATCAGGGCAAGGAGCAGCCCATCAGTCCCTGAAGAGGTCGCAATGGCAAATGGGGAGCCCACAAAATCAGCCAGGGTCTTTTCAAGATTTGATACAGTGCTTCCCAGGATAAACTGCCCGCTTTCAAGCACCCCGTTAATTGCACTGTCTATCTCCTGCCTGTACTCCCTGTACTGCCTGTCAAGATCTATAAATTTCATATCAAGCCCTGATTGTATCTACTGGAAGCAGATCCATTGCATTGCATAAAAAGCATTTTTCATTATGAAAATTCATCCTGGAAGGGGTGAGTAGTTACGTATTTTTTGTATCTATTCAGCGTGGTAAATGGTCTTGTTTTGGAATGACTTTGAACAATTTCGTAGTTTTTCTTGGCGAAACGAAGCCACAAAAATCGCGTCTGTCTGAGCGAAGGACGAGCGAGTTTCGCGATTTTGGCGTAGCAAGCCTTAGAAAAACAAGAAGTTGTTCACCGGAACGGAAAAACAAGACCATTTACCAACCTTTATTAACATAAGCACGCTGAACAGTTACTATTTTTTTTAATTTTTTCGCTGAATAGTTACAATCAAGATTATTTTTTATCAGCCTCTACGCCCAATTTTCATATGTCAAATCAGGTATTTTGGAAAAGTGCT
Organism: Deltaproteobacteria bacterium; assembly: GCA_015494395.1. Classification (GTDB taxonomy): domain Bacteria; phylum Desulfobacterota; class Dissulfuribacteria; order Dissulfuribacterales; family QOAL01; genus S144-17. The sequence goes on along the minus strand of WGBG01000056.1, from coordinate 3,219 downwards.
TTGCGTTATTACTTACAACACAATAACCTATGGTCATAGCAGTAGCGGCAATCAACAAATCAAAATCTGAGACAGTCATGCCTTTTTTACTCAACTCAGCCTTGATGGATGCAAAAGTATCCATAATGGTGCAACTGAGTTCAATTACGGGAAAAATTTCTTTAAGTCGTCTGACTTTTGCAAGATTAGCCACAACCTGCTGTGACTTTTTAGCCCCATACACCAGTTCACCATAGGTGATCACAGATATTGCCTTGGGAGCATCAGCATGTTTGCGGAAGTTCTCTATAACGCTTTTATTCCCCTTGAGTGAGTAAATGATAATATCTGTATCAAGCAGATACATCAGAATAAATCCTCACGAAATCTTTCACCTGCCCTACGATTTTTCTTAATATCATCCACAATCTGCTCCTCACTCCTGTCATCCTGCCAAGTTCCACACATCTCAAGAAAAGCATTAGTATTATTTGTGTGCTTTGAAGCAGGTGATGAAAGATGTGCTTTAAGAATTGCAATGACCTCCTGACTGATCGACCGGTTTTCCATGGAAGCACGACGCTTCAATGCCTCATAAAGCATCTCGTCAATTGCCCGAACTTGCAAAGTAGCCACAATCCCCCCCCTTTGCTCTGATATTAATGTGTTTTTTTATTGTTATACCACAGGCGCATGAATCTGCAATCATGTTGCATGCAACTTAACTATTCTCCTTATCCCATGTCCTGCCTCAAGCATCGCCTTGATCATGGCTGCTGCCCGCTCAACATCCTGCTCGGTGGTATAACGGCCCAAAGTAAGACGCACCGCCCCAAGGGCAAGATCCTTATCAACACCCATTGCTGCCAGAACATGGGAAACCGCAACCTGCCGGTCGTGACAGGCAGCTCCGGTTGATGCCATAAGCCCCGGACACCCGGCAAGGATTTCGTTCCCCAGCCTTCCCGGAAAGCTTACCAGCAAAGTATTGCATATTACATTATCAGCATCACCGAAACGGACAGCAGAGCCGCCCGAAACCTCATGGATAAGGCTCCACAACCTTTCCCTCAAGGCTGTCAGCCTGGCCATCTGGACATCAAGATCAGCAGTAACAAGCCTGCATGCGCATCCAAGCCCTGCAGCGCCTGGAACCGGCTCAGTACCCGGACGCATTCCCTTCTCCTGCCCTGCCCCATACATCAGGTTGCCCCAGGGGACACCCTGCTTCACAAAGAGTGCACCGATTCCCTTTGGGGCGTAGAGTTTGTGGCCGGCAACAGTAAGATAGTCCACACCCAGTTCCCTTACATCAACAGGCATCTTGCCTATGGCCTGTGCAGCGTCTGTATGTACCGGCACACCATATTCCCTGGCAATTTGACAGATTTCTCCTATGGGCTGAATCACCCCTGTCTCATTATTTGCAAGCATAATGGAAACCAGTGCCGTATCGGGGCGTATTGCGCGCCTGATACCCTCAAGGTCCACCACACCCCGGGAGTCAACACCTGCAAAGGTAACATCCCACCCCTGCTCCATGAGGTGGATGGCGGGGTTCATAACAGATGGATGCTCAATGTGGGAGACCACCAGGTGCCTGCCCCTGGAAACTGCAGGACACACTCCAAGCAAAACGGTGTTGTTGGATTCGGTCCCCCCGCTTGTAAAAATTATCTCATGGGGTTCTGCATTTATTGCCTCAGCTACCAGGGCCCTGGCCTTGTCAAGCTCTGAACGTGCTGAAATCCCTGCACCGTGGCTGCTGCTGGGGTTTCCCCAGCTCTCCCTGAGCACAAAAGCGATTTTTTCCTGGACTTCAGGTGCAACGGGCGTTGTGCCGTTATAGTCCATATAAACTGTTTCGTTATTCATAACCCGAGTTTAACCCAAACAGCCTTACAAGCAAAACACAAAGTGTTGTCGGATAAGGTTTCAGTTGACAAAACAGTAAAATATTCGCATCCTTATGTTATCTTGAATAAGTAGCTGGCATTTTGTTTGTAACTGTTCAGCAATTGGACTTATGGAGATAAACATGTCCATTTCCGCTACGAAACGCCCAATCAGCAGAGAAGAATACCTCTCAAATGAACGGGACTCAATGACCATGAAAAAACTCGACAAGATCGAATTTTCCCTTGGATAATACACGACAAACAACACCATACAGGATGTCTGACCATCCCCTCGCCAAATATCTCAGTCTGCTGATTGCAGCGTCAATCTCCATGCTTCTGCTGATGCAGGGGTGTGCCAGCAAGCCCGTATATCACGGCAAGACCGGCAAACGCAGAGGCACCCAGAAGGCATATACCATAGCTGGCAAGACATATTATCCTCTGCCCTCAGCCCAGGGTTTCAGACAGACCGGCTATGCCTCATGGTACGGACCGGGCTTTCACGGCAAAAAAACAGCCAATGGAGAGCGATACAACATGCATGCCATGACTGCTGCCCATCGCATACTCCCCATGAACACCTGGGTGCGGGTGAGAAACCTTGATAATGGCAGGGAAACAGTGGTAAGGATCAATGACAGAGGACCATTTGTAAAAAACAGAATAATTGATCTCAGTTACAGTGCTGCCAAAAAACTGGGTATAGTTGGCCCCGGCACTGCAAAGGTTGAGATAGTTGCCCTTGGCCAGAGCCGCAAGGTGGGAGACAGGTCATCAGGGCTTAAGAACATCCCAAATCTAACCACCGGTGATTTTTATGTGCAGGTAGGGGCATTCAAATCAAGGTACAATGCCTACACGCTGCGGGACAAGCTCTCTCTTTTATATAAAAAAGTCCGGGTGAGAAAATATGAAAGTGACAGGGGGACATTTTACAGGGTGCAGGTCTTTGCAGCGCACAACTATCAGGCAGCCAGAAGGGTACGGGCAAGATTTGAAAGAAACGGATTTTCCCAGGCGTTTGTGGTAAGATGGTAAAAGAAAAGACAATCTGTTAAAATTCAGGTAGAGTTCAGTACCAACATTGCTGATAACCGATTAACAAAACAAGGCAACGAGGAACATCAAAAAATGCATGAAACACAGCCAAAATATAAAAAAATTCTTAATAACCACGGTTTTACCCTGATCGAACTTCTGGTGGTTGTTATCATAATTGGACTGCTGGCCGGTCTTGTGGCGCCCAAATTTTTCGGAAAGCTAGGGGCCAGCAGACAAAAAACCGCCAAGGCACAGATTGAACTGTTCGGCTCGGCCCTTGACGAATTCCGGCTGGACA
>WGBG01000055.1 GCA_015494395.1 Deltaproteobacteria bacterium | reverse complement strand
TGCTGATGGCGTACTGATTTGTCGGATCAAGGTCAGTATGATATACTGAGGCTGTACCAATAGTATTAGCACCGCCGGTGTCATAGGTGATGCCCGTAACAGGATCTGTTCCAGAGCGGGGTGACTGTCCCGCCGCACTTCCTGATCCACTGAAGACATGTGCCTCCAGGTTGCTCAGGCTGTCATGGCCAAGCCTGTGATACAGACGGTTATAATCAGCCTTATACACAACAACCCTCTTGAGGGACAACATTCCCTCATAGTCCTGGTCATTAACATCCCGGTAAAGGCCATCAAAGTTGATTGCCCAGCCGTCCTTTTCGGCATTAACGTCTCCGCCGAAAACACCTGTCCATCTCTTTCCAACAAGGGCATTGTACTCAAGGCCACCCTTTGAGCCACTCTCATCTGCATGAAGCCTTCCCTGGGCGGTCCATGTAGTACCTGCCTTGAGAGAACCTTCGTACCATGCACTTTCATCTTCAGCGGCTGCCACTGATGCCCCGATAATTGCCAGGGCAAAAACCGCCATTACAAGAATATATGTAATTCGTTTCATTACTGTTCACCTCCCTGGTTAACGGGTCAGACCATGCCCGCTGGTAACAGACTGCGATGGCATGTCAGAACCATGCACATTCTGATGACACTGGGTACATTTGGTCATGAATGATTTCTGGAAGCCAAACTGGGTGCCATAAATTACGCTGCGGGTATCAACAGTTGAGGCATTTGGCCCCCCGCCGGGAATACTGTGACTGTCCACATTATTAGAAGCCCTGCCCGCATGGAAATGAGCCTCATGACACTGCAGGCACAGGAACGGCTCCTGCTGCTGCAGCAGGTTGTTTGCTATGGTTCCATGTGGAGAGTGACACATCAAGCAGTTTTCAACCACGGGGTCATGCTCAAATACGAATGGACCCTGGTAGCGGGTGTGACAGGTGAGGCAGAGATCATTAAGACGTTCATCTGTCTTCAGCATTCCTTCATCCATGCACTGACTGCCGTGGGGATTATGACAGTCAGAACAGCTCATCTTGCCTTCCTTTACAGGATGGTGAGAGGCAAAGTACATCTGTGCGATTACATCCGGGTGACACTCCTTACAGAGCTCCATCTCCTGTTTTTTCGCCAGCAGATGCCTGTTTCTGTTTTCGTGAACCTTGTGACATTTGGTGCAGGCAACGTCATATTCTGCATGTACAGAACCTGGCCAGTTCATCTGTGCACCAATGGTGTGACACTGTGTACAAACACCGGCCACTTCCTCGGCCTCAAGTCCTTCATGGCCGAACTTCAGTATTTTCTCTGTATCGCCATCACCGTCCACATGGGCAGAACCCGGGCCATGACATGACTCACAGCCTGTCTGGTATCCCCCAGTCACCTCAAAGGAGGCGATACTCATGTGAATGTTGTACTTGTCATTTTGGAAATCTTCGTGACATTCCAGGCAGGTCTCACTCCCTACATACGTGGCACCAGGCTCTATTTCCGGAGCCTTTATCACGCTTGCCCGCTGCTCAAGTGGGTTTTCCACCATCTTGCAACCGGCTATAAGGGCGATTCCTGCAAAAATTATGAGAAATCTTTTAACCATTATTCCCTCCTGGTTCCCTAAACAAATTGAGGTGTAATTACTACAGATATCTTAATGTTTGATGCGAAATAACCCTCTCCCACAAGCGTATCCCGCACCATGAAAGCCATAAACCACTTGATTTCGAAATCACCAGAGTACTTTTCATCACCTCCTTTCACTCTCCTTCAATTAACTGTTATCCAAACAAAAAAAGCCACGGTATCTTTAGCAAAAAGACCGTGGCTTTAATAATTGCCCACAATGCAGCCCAATGTTCCATTTTGAAACATTTGCCCCGCGCTCACTTGCTGGAAATTCCTCCGGAATCCCGCACCGGTTTCACATCCGGGCTTTATTTATTTCATGACTCCGATTAATTCGGATCATACATCCTCCCAACCCTGCAAGAAAATTTTCTCTCAAAAACAAAGTGAACAGCAAACCGGCATGACCAGATTATTCAAATCCTGCGTCCCGTACCGCTCCTCTAAAAACTCATGCGCAGAATTTTAACATTTGTACATTATTTATTGGTATGTCATAAATAAATCCGGCTGTCAAGATACAATACATTATAATTTCCGTCTGAAACAAAATAAACATTCAATATTCAGCCATAAACATATTATCGGTGTGGTGTGGAAAAATAATTAACAAAAATCCCCCTGATCCATAAAATTAAGACCTTTTCTGCCTTGACTTAATCCTGTTACATTGTAATATCCTGAATGAATCTCCATTCATTTCCTCAGACAAAACTACCATGAAAGTTGCGGACAAACACGACAAAATTATCCAGGCGGCCATCCGCGTATTTGCGCGCAACGGTTTTTTTAACTCCAGGATTGCAGAAATTGCTAAAGAGGCCCACGTTGCTGACGGCACCATTTATCTCTACTTCAACAACAAGTACGACATACTCATCACCATTTTTGAAGAAGAGATGGGCAAGATTATAGCAAATGTAAAACAGGAACTTGCCAAAATAAGTGATCCCTGTGAGCAGCTCAAGAAATTCGCCCTGATGCACCTCTCTCTCATGGAAGAAAAGCGCGAGCTTGCAGAGGTGATCCAGGTAGAGCTGCGTCAAAGCAGCAAGTTCATGAAGGATTACCGCAACAAGAAGTTTGTGGAATACACCAATATCATTGCAAACATATTAATCTCCGGCCAGGAACAGGGGTTGTTCAGAAAAGATGTAGTACCAGAGATATTCAAGAGGTCTTTTTTTGGTGCCCTTGACGAGATGTCCAGGTTCTGGGTCCTTTCCTCAAACAGGAAGTTCAGTGTCAAAAAGGCTGCAGAGCAGATAAGCAGTTACTTTCTGGAAGGCACCATAACAAGTGCGGCAAAAGAAAAACGATCCTGCAGCCGCTAACCTTGCCACAGCAGTGAACAACCCTGAACCCTTTGGCGCATATCGCAGCCTGATCCCTAATTTTAACGGCTTTACACACCATCTCTCAAAACCACTTGCCCCGTTTATCAGATTAAACACCCTGAAGGCTGATGAGCAGCAGATCATAAACAGGCTGCAATCAGAAGGAGTCACCCTGGAGCCTACCCCTGTGCAGTGGCTTTACAGGGCGCACAGTCAAAATGAACTTCGAAGCGGCCCATCGTACTATCTTGGCCTGACCTATCCCCAAGCTCTTTCCTCTGCACTGCCTGTCCTTGCACTTGATGCCAGGCCTGGCCAGGCAGTGCTTGATATGTGTGCAGCCCCTGGGGGAAAGACCACACACATTGCCCAGATAATGGAGGACACAGGGGTCATTCTTGCAAACGATCGCAAATATGGGAGGCTGACCGCATTAATGGCAAACATAAAACGCCTTGGCATCACCAACACAGTTATTTCTAACGGCAGGGGAGAGTTTTTGGCTCCGGGGCTTAAATTTGACAGGGTTCTGGTAGATGCTCCGTGCTCAGGGGAGGGCAGGTACAGGCTTTTTAAAGACGGCAGCCTGAGCCACAAAAAGCCGGGGACAACTGACCTTCCAGCCATTCAGAAGGGTCTGCTGCTAAAAGGATTTGATCTTCTGAAACAGGGAGGCAGGCTTGTGTATTCAACGTGCACATTTAACCCCAGAGAAAATGAAGAGGTGGTAAATCACCTGCTTAAAAAACGAAACGCCAGCATTGAACCCTGGACTCCACCAACAAGGTGGCACCCAGGCATAACGGAATGGGACGGCAGGCAGTACAGCATGCAACTTGAAAATACCAGGAGATTCTATCCCCATGAAATCGACTCAGTGGGATTCTTCGTGGCCGCAATTCGTAAACAGTAAGACCAGGCAGACGCTGCTTGATTTCTGGGCACAGAGATTCGGTGTGCCCCCTGCGGTATTCAGTCCATTTGACATAGCGGCTTCCTCCAGGGTAACCTACCTGATTCGGAAATCGCCACACCTTGCCGGGCTTTCATCCCTGTGCATAACCAGGGCTGGCCTGCCATTTACACGCAACGCGGGCCGCCACCTGAAACCTGTTACAGAGGCTGTCCAGCTTTTCGGCCCCTATGCCAGGCGAAATGTCTTGAGCATGAGGCTGGAGGATATTGTAAAATTATGCAGGGAAGAAGAACTGCAACTTCGCCTTGACATTGACTCAGGTTTTGTTTTTTTAGAAGAAAATGGATACTTCTGGGGATGCGCCCTGTTCCTGGAACCGGACAGGCTTATCTGCAGGCTTCCCAAAAACATCAAAAAAGAGCTGATCAAGTTACACAGCAAAGCATGAACCCCGCAACAGACATGCAACCCTCTGTACCCAGTGCAACCATTTTGTTGCATAGACAAACTTCCAAAACACACTCCAGGTAACATAAATTGTCGGTGTGTTTTGCAAGTTGCCTTCCATCTAAGTATATTTATGCCAAATGGACTATCCACAAGGACATAAGAGCCATATCCAAACCCTTTATGACCGGATTGCACTGTCGGGGTCTGCCAAACATTATGTCGCAAGCTCTTAAATATATTCTCCTCCCACTATTTTTTACTATAAGCTTAATATCAATAACCCAAGCTGATTTTCTTATCATGAAAAATGGGGATAAGATCAGTGGAGAAATCCAGTCCATGACCCCTAGCCAGGTTGTAATCCACCTCCCTTATGCGGGCAACATCAATGTTACCCGTTCTGAAATTACGGAAATTTATACAAACACACCTGTCATGATAATGCTGAAGGATAAAACTCTTGAGTTTGGCACAATTGCCTGTGAAGAGACAGGAAAAGCGATTGTAGTTAATACAGTAACTGAAAAAGAACATGAGTATCCCCTGTCATCAATAGCATACATAAACCCACCACCACATATTGCCGGAGAAGGTACCTATTTTACTGGTGAAATCAACCTTGGCGCCGAATGTAAGGAAGGCAATACCGTTTCCACCAAGATTGCCCTAGATTTCAACACCCAGTATGACAAAGGGATAAAACGGTGGCTGTTCAATGGTAAAGCCCAGTGGGAAAGCAAAAACCGGCAAAACACAGAAGAAAACTGGTTTCTGCAGGGACGATACAACAAACTTTTCAAGCCAAAATGGTACACCCTGGGCAATATGTCGCTTGAATATGACAAGTTCAAAGGGCTGGACTTGCGATCTGTAACCGGTGGAGGTGTTGGTTACAGATTCTTTGATGAACCGGAACGCAGACTCTCCATTGAAGGTGGACCTAACTTTGTTTTTGAAAATTACAAGGAGACCGGGAAGAGCTATTATCTTGCCTTTCGGGAGGGCGGCCAACTGGAATATCCTTTCTTTCGTAACCGGTTATTTTTCTACCATAACCATTCGGTGCTGCAGGGCGTTTCTGACACTGCCCAGCTATCAATAAGAACCAGCACCGGCTTCAAAGTTCCAATAGGCATTCTCGGCATCCATACCGCGCTCCAGCTTGACTGGAATTGGGACAAACAGCCATCACCAGGGCGTAAGAATTCTGACACCACGCTTACCCTTAAGGGCGGTTATGGCTGGTAAGCTCCCAAATTGTTAATTGGTCCCGATATTGCATTCCTACCTGTAAACTTACCGGAATTACTTATTACATCAAAGTGCAATTAGTAAGGGGGTGATTAACAGACACGTCATCGCAATTTTGTTGTGTTAATTTCTGCATTGTTTTTTTCGGGGAACTTACATCATTCATTTAAGGGGGGAACATGAACCACATTCATAAAAATGTCCTGATGGGAATCAGCCTGCTGTTTTTGTGCATTAGTGTACCGGCATTTGCAGGAGGAGTGGCTCCTGACCAGGAACTTGCCGATCTCAAGGCACAGATGAAGGTAATGATGGAACGTATCAGGCAGCTTGAGGCACAGCAGGCGCAGCAGCCCAGCTCGTCCGCAGAAGTCCAGGAACTCCAGAAGAAAGTAGAGGACCTTGAAGCCTACAAGAAGAAGGCAAGCCAGACAAAGGCTTACTGGAAAAACGGCTTCCGTCTGGAGTACAAACCCGCTGACAGTGAGTATGAATACAAGATGCGCATAAGGGCGGGGGTGCAGTTCCGCTATACGTATGTTGACACTGACAATGACGTTCCCAGCAACGCTGAGAATTACAGCTCTATACTTGCAAGGAGACTCAGGCTCTTTGTTGACGGAACGGCACCTACGTCTGACTGGAAATACTATCTGCACATACAGCTTGAGCCGCAGGGTAAAGTCAACACTCATGATGCCTTCATACAGTGGCAGAAATACAAGTTTGCCAAGGTGCAGTTTGGCCGCATGAAGATACCATACAGCATGGAGTACTGGCAGAGCGGGTTCATGCAGAACGGCGCTGACCGTACCATATTTACCGGTGATTCTGAGTATGATTATGACCAGTTCGGACAGCGCACCTATGACATTCCAGGAGATAATGCCAGGCTCCGCGTTGGCAATCTGGTGGACAAAAACAACGGTTTTCCCACAGGCGGCATGCTGCTTTACCGTTCCCAGGGTATCAATGTAAACGGTACGGTTGATATGTTCGGACTCAAACAGTTCCTTGCCTACTGGACCGGAATTTACAACGGACGCGACACCAGGGGAGTCACCAATGGAAATGCCGACATGCTCTACGTGGGCAGGTTGGGTATCAACTTCCTGTCAGGTTCAGATCCAAAAGGACCACTCGGGCCAAAGGGATTTAGAAATTACTTCATGCAGGGTGATTATGGCTACAACACCAAGCCCCTTGCATCATTCGTGATGGCCTCATTTTACAACAGAACCACAGCACCGAAATATTACAAGGCTACACTGAATACTAGTGATAGTTTTAACAGAGGTACCACCACCTCAGACAAACATGATGCCGACAACTATGGTTTCAATGGCTGTTTCCTGTTCAGGTACATGGGTTTTTCAGCAGACCTGGAAGCAGGCTGGGAAGAGTTCATACAGGCTCCAAGCAAAGATTATGAACAGACCTGGGACCGCTGGGGTGCCAGGGCAAACCTCGGATATTTCATTGTGCCGAGAAAGTGGGAAGTTACATTCAAGTTTGCCCACATGAATCGTCTTGATAATGCCAATGCCATTAACAGCCTCGAAAGCGGCCTGGGGCTAGTGGAACTGGACGATGGATATGTAGTTGAAAAAGACATGCAGCAGTACAGGCTGGGTGTAAACTGGTATCTTCATGGTTTCAACCAGTACATAAGTGCTGAAGTTGGACTGTTCCACAGGAATTTTGACAAAATATCAGATGCTGAGGCAGCTCTGGTAGGTGTAACACCATCAGATTCCAACGACAGCCAGGATGACGTGAGATTCAGGATCCAGTACCAGCACTGGTTCTAATTTCCAGACTGTTTCATAGTCAATCACTTGAAAGGCGGCCAGTTGGCCGCCTTTTTCATATCCTGTCGCACCTTGACGAGCCAAGCAGCATATCCAAGTCATCACCCATCTCATCGGCATATTCACTGATGGGATAGGTCTTTCCACAGTCCTGACACCTCAGGACAACTGCCCTTCAACGCAGACATAGTTCGATTTTACCGTTACATTTACGACACCTGACCCTTATCTCCGGTCTTCTCTTGAAAAACATTTTAAAAATCTCCTTAAAAGCGAATAATGTTGGTGTTCATATAAATTATAACACTCTTCGACATCCAGTCATCCAGCATTATCATTAAGCGTGCTATTAATTTTGACAATGTTCACATATTTGTCTGCTTCATAATGTAACTGTTCCCGCATTCACCTTAATAATGTTCGCAAAAGGAACATCTGGATAGCTTGACAGACGCAGAAAACAAAAATAGCCTGAGTCATGAAATTGACTCGAATAGAGGTTCATTATCATGAGCTTATTAGCGCGTGGGAAAAACATTTCAGCAGTTGAGGTTACAAACATATCGGCACATGGCGTGTGGTTGTTGAGTAAAGACAAAGAACTGTTCATGTCATATAAAGACTTTCCTTGGTTTAAAGATCAACCACTAAAAGTAGTTCGCAATGTTGAAGAACATTCTCCAGGTCACTTCTATTGGCCGGATATAGATGTTGATTTGACAGAAGAAATTATTGAACACTCCGAGCGTTTCCCTCTCAAGGCGAAAAATATGTAACGCAGTACAAAGGAAATGAGCAATTCGAAATAGGTATTCTATATTGAAACAGATCTGCCTTGCACTAATACTTGTAACCTGAGTCAACACGCCCCTGTCATGACACATCATACCGCCTGATGACCTTGAGCAGCACCAGTCCGGGTATTGCAGCCCCGGCACAAAGCAGGAAAAACATTGGCCAACCGGTCCACTCTGCGATGTATCCCGTAGGCGCAGAGGCAAGCACACGGGGAATTCCCATGAGGCTTGAAAGAAGGGCGTACTGGGTTGCAGTAAATCTCTTGTTGGTAATGCTTGCCATAAAGGCCACATAGGCAGCAGTACCCATGCCACCGCAGAAATTCTCACCTGCTATTGCAACAGCAAGCATGCCAAGGCTGCGCCCCACATAAGCCAGTACAGCAAAACCGGTGGTGGAAACAGCCTGCAAGACCCCGAACACCCAGAGGGAACGCCAGATGCCAAGCCGCAGCATGATTACACCACCAGCAAGCCCTCCCGTTATGGTTGCCCAGAACCCGAATAGCTTTGCCACTGCCCCAATCTCTGTCTTGGAAAAACCAAGGTCAAGATAAAAGGGCATGGTCATGGTGGTAGCCATCTGGTCACCAATCTTATAAAGCAGAATAAACGCCAGGATTGCCACTGCCCCATCCCGGGAAAAATACTCTACAAAGGGCTGAATCACTGCCTCACGAAAGGATACCGGCGTACCCTCAGCCACCCTGGGCTCACGGGCAACAAGGGTTGTGATAATCCCCACGGACAGCGTTGCTGCCATGATAAGATAGACCTGGCTGAAGGGTATATGATCTGCCAGGATAAGCCCTCCGCTTCCTGCCAGAAGCATGCCTACGCGGTAACCGTTTACATAAAGTGATGACCCCAGCCCGAGTTCATTATCAGTAAGGTCCTCCCTGCGGTATGCATCCACCACAATATCCTGTGATGCGGAAAAAAACGTGACCAGCATTGCAACAAAAGCCACCATCCAGGGGGATTTACCTGGCTCGGTAAAGCCCAGGGCAGCAATGGAAACCATGAGAAGGCACTGAATAACCAGCAGCCAGCCCCGGCGCCGTCCAAGAAACGGGAGGGTAAACCGGTCAAGGACAGGTGCCCATAAGAATTTCAGGGTATAGGGAAGGCCCACCAGGGAAAAGAGGCCAATGACCCCGAGATCCACACCCTCCTCCTTCATCCATGCCTGGAGAACAGAGAGGGTAAGCAGCAGGGGCACACCACAGGAAAACCCCATCACAAAGGCAACTGCCATCTGTTGTGAAAAAATGGATTTCTTTATTGAAGGCATATTCAATAGCTCAAAGCTGAAAGCTCAAGGCTCAAAGTAAAAGAAGCCATATTTGCCTTCAGCTTCCGACTTTGAACTTTGAGCTGACTTTCATGTTAATGGGTTACACCCTATGTCATGAAAGTGTAAATGCTCAGCAGGCCCCGGGGTTATATTGCATAGTATCTATTCAGTGTGGAAAATGGTCTTGTTTTGGAGTGACTTTGAACAATTTCGTAGTTTTTCTTGGCGAAGCGTAGCCACAAAAATCGCGTCTGTCTGAGCGAGGCACGAGCGAGTTTCGCGATTTTGGCGGAGCAAGCCTTAAAAAAACAAGAAATTGTTCACCGGAACGGAAAAACAAGACCATTTTCCAACCTCTATTTAATAAATGCGCTGAACAGTTACATTGATTTTAACATCCTGATAAGTTAGGTTAAGTTTTTTCAGATGACTAAAAAAGATAAAGACAGAGGATAATCATGGCAGTTAACCCTGAAACCCTATTTGTAAAAAAACCCTGTTATATTACAGGAAAACTCGTCCCTGATACAGACAGGGAACGTATTCGGCAAAAGCTTGCCCAGTACCTGGTTGAAGAACTTGGCTACCGCCTGTCAGATTTTGTGCTTGACCGTGAGATACATCTTGAGATCAAGGGCTGCAAGGTTATTGCCCTGGTTGACATCTCAATAGTGATTGATGACCGGTACCTGATGATTCTCCGGGGCGGCCCCGGTTCAGTAGTTACCAGAGAGGCAGGCACTGTCTCCGCGGCAAGGCTTCTGATTCCTGATTATATAGTGCCCTGGGCAGTACAGGCAAACCTTTTTGATGCCGCCTTTATAAACGTAAAAAAGAAAAAGGCGGTTGCCTATGGCTGGGATGCGATACCAACTAGAAAAAAGCTTCTGGAAATGACATCAGACTGGCCTCCGCCAAAGCTTCCGGATAGCCGCATACCTGCAGAGAGGCAGATTCTCTACTCCTATGACACCCACGGCTGACAGAACAGGCTTACGACATCAGGTGATGTCATAATCTGTAAATAGCGCAAAACTCAAAGGCTGCCATGGACGGTGCCAGGCCACGCGCCCTATCCTACCGCTCACTTTACCTTGCCTGCCTTGCAGGGATATTATCCACTGCCCTGTTTCCACCTGTCGGCATGTGGTTTCTGGCACCGGTTGCAATAGTTCCCCTGCTGACTGCAGTGCATAATCAGGAATGGCAGACTGCGTTCAGGACCGGCTGGATCTATGGCCTGGTATATTTTGCACTGCTGGTATGGTGGCTGGCACCCACAATTTCACGTTTTGGAGATCTGCCCATCTGGGCTGCATGCCCGGTGATCGGGCTTCTGGTCTGTTATCTTGCCCTGTTTCCGGCTATCTGGTGCGTACTGGCAACAATGACAGGCAGACAGAACAGGACAGGGCTTCCCTTTGCCATTACTCTTTCTCTGCTGTGGGGAGGGCTTGAATGGCTCAGGGGCTGGATGCTTTCAGGTTTCCCTTGGGGAAGCCTTGCATACTGTCTATCTCCCCAACCCCTTCTGTTCCAGGTAGCTGACCTTGCGGGACCCTATGCAATAAGTTCGGTCCTGATATTCCTCAACCTGATTATCTTAAACACTGTCACAAATTTCAAAAGTGGTAGGCAGGCCGCAGGAAAAATCATCATACAAATCAGCGCAGCCCTTGTGCTCTGCAGTGCCATTCTGATTTACGGGGCACTGAGATACAAAGAGGTCTCTGCAAACGACCGGGAGTTTCCCATGGTGGGGGCTGCTGCCATACAGGGCTCTCTTGCCCAGGAACTCAAGTGGTCGCCAGGCCTTCAGCATCATACAGTTGAGCTGTACAGGAAACTTACCCTTGAGGCTATCAAATCCCTTGAACATGGCGGGCAGGAACGTATAATTATCTGGCCGGAGACTGCCCTGCCGTTCTTCTTTCAGGATGAGGGAATACTTTCCCGCATGGTCAGGGAAGTTGCCATTGATGCCAAAAGCCCCATAATCTTTGGAACCCCTGCATACCAGGTGACAGCAGATGACCATGACCCGGTTTATTTTAACAGGGCATGTTTGATAGGTCCGGATGGAAAATCCCTTGGATGTTATGACAAGCGGCATCTGGTTCCCTTCGGGGAGTACCTGCCCTGGGGACCACTAACCTCCTGGGCACGGGCTCTTGTGCCTGCTGCCGGAAACTTTTCCGCTGGCAGCAGCGCAGCTCCACTGGATTACGGCCCCATAAAAACAGGAGTGCTTATCTGCTTTGAAAGCATCTTCCCTGAAATTACAAGGCAGAGCGTGCTTGAAGGCGCAAACCTGCTTGCAGTAATTACCAATGACTCCTGGTTTGGAGACACCGGGGCCCCGTGGCAGCATGCACAGATGGCAGCCTTCCGGGCAGTTGAGACCAGGAGGTGGCTTGTAAGGGCAGCCAATACAGGAGTAAGTGAAATAATAGCCCCCACCGGACAGGTAGTTGCAAAATCCAGCCTTTTCAGGCAGGATATTGTAACCGGATACCCGCACCTGCGGCATGACCTAACGGTCTATTCCAGGACTGGAGACATGCCCTTTCTGATAATTGTGGTACTGGCAGCGGCGGGGCTATTTCATAAAAATTCTCGTAACAGGAGATAGCACAAGATGAGTTCTGCACATAGCGATATTACTATTACAATTCAGGAACTTAAGGACAAACTCAAAGACATTGGAAGCCGTCTTGAACTATTAAGAGGTTATCTTTGAGGCAGGTAACAGTGAGGAACGCCTTGAAGCCATAGAAAAGGAGATGCTGCAGCCCGGTTTCTGGGACAAACAGGAATCAAAAAAGGTCCTGCAGGAACGCTCTGTCCTGATTGCCCAGAAGGAGGCAATGGAGGACCTGGAAGAACAGTTTGAAGAACTCTCCCTGCTCCTTGAGATGGCAGAGGAAGAACATGACGACTCTGCTGTTGCAGAGGTCAAGGAGGGGATAAAAGAGCTTGAAAAGGCCATCAACAAGGCTGAGCTTGCACGCCTGCTCTCAGGCCCGCATGACAGCAACAATGCAATAATGACAATCCACGCAGGGGCTGGCGGCACAGAGGCACAGGACTGGGCAGACATGCTGCTTCGCATGTACCTTCGCTGGTGTGAACGCCGGGGCTACAAGGTTGACATGCTCGACCTGATGCCAGGAGACGAGGCTGGTATCAAGGGGGCAACCTTCATGGTGGAAGGGCCGTTCGCCTACGGATACCTTAAGTCAGAGGCCGGGGTACACAGGCTGGTTCGTATCTCGCCCTTTGATGCCTCAGGCAGACGCCACACATCCTTTGCCTCTGTGTTTGTTGTCCCTGAACTTGATGACAACATTGAGATTGAAATAAACGAAAAGGATCTTCGGATAGACACCTACCGCGCAAGCGGTGCAGGCGGACAGCATGTAAACAAAACAAGCTCTGCGGTACGAATCACCCACATCCCTACTGGGATTGTAGTCCAGTGTCAGAATGAACGTTCCCAGCACAAGAACCGCGCCATTGCCATGAAGATCCTGCAGGCACGCCTTTACCAGCAGGAAAAGGCGAAGCAGGACGAGGAAAAACAGAAGATGCACGGGGAAAAGATGGAGATATCCTTTGGAAGCCAGATAAGATCCTATGTCCTGCATCCCTACCACATGGTAAAGGACCACAGAACAGGCATTGAAATAGGAAATGCAAACGGTGTGCTTGATGGGGATATTGACCGGCTAATAGAGGGTTATCTGCAGAAAAATGCGGCTGATTCGTGAAAACATACTATCTCCCAGACGCAAATCAGCTCCCGGCCCCTTTGAAACAGGAAGCTGAAGGCAGGTGGTATGCCTTTATTCAGGCAGCAGTGGAAGCAGGCTTTGACCCTTCCTCTGCTGCCCATCTAAAAGACCAAGGCCTCAGGGTGTTTGCATTCAGCGAATTTGCTGCAAACCTGTGCGCATCCAACCCGGCGCTTCTGTGTGACAGCAAGATTTCCTCAAGTCTCCACACTCCATACTACCCGGATACATGGAGCAGCCTCATAAGTGATACAGAGGGGCAACAGCAAAACAATCTTGATGACGACACAGGGCTTGGGACCTTTTTAAGAAGGCTCAGACACAGGGAGATGCTGCGGATTGCCTGGCGCGACCTTACAGGCCTTGCGGATCTTTCAGAAACCATCACAGACCTGAGCCTCCTTGCCGAAACCTGCCTGTCTCACACCTGTACAGCCATCCATTCCTGGCTAACTGAAGAATATGGACATCCTCTTGATGGCAACGGAGCGCCCCAGGAGCTTGTTACAATAGCAATGGGCAAACTGGGGGCACGGGAACTTAACTTTTCCTCAGACATAGACCTGATATTCGCCTTTCCGGAACACGGGACCACTTCCGGGGGGAGCCGCGGAAAGCTCTCTTGCCAGCAGTTTTTTACCCGCCTCTGCCAGAGGCTTATGGCAGTAATAGGCACCAACCGGGCAGACGGCTTCGTATTCCGGGTGGATACGCGCCTCAGGCCCTGGGGAGATACAGGCCCCATCTGTATGAGTTTTGATGCGATGGAGGAGTATTACGAGGTTCAGGGCAGGGAATGGGAGCGCTACGCCTGGATTAAGGCACGGCCAGTCACGGGCAGCAGGCAGACAGGGAAGGAGCTGATGAAACGGCTCTCCCCCTTTGTATTCCGCCGCTACCTTGATTTCGGGGCATTTGAAGCCCTCCGCGACATGAAGGGCATGATAGAGACAGAGACCAGGCGTAAGGGCATGGAGTCCAACATCAAGCTTGGGCCTGGCGGCATACGGGAGGTGGAATTTATTGCCCAGGCATTCCAGCTTCTTAAAGGGGGCAGGGATGTTGAGCTACAGAACCCGAGGCTCATGGAGGTGCTTCCGCTGCTTGGAAAACGAAACATACTTGATGATAAACTTTGTGAAAGGCTGCTTGAAGCTTACATATTTTTAAGAAACCTGGAACACCGGCTGCAGGAGCACAGGGACAGGCAAACCCAGATGCTTCCGGATTCGGAAGAAATGCTGGCACGCATTGGACTTTCAATGGGTTTTACTGATCTTGATCTTTTTATAAAAGCACTTGATTGCCACAGAAAATGCATAAGCAGCACATTTAATGAGCTATTTATAATCCAAAGCGATACACCGGAAGATGACGCTGTGAAACAGGCATGGCAGGCTGTAAAAAACGGCGGTTACAAAAACCAGGAAGGTCACTTTGAAAAGGACTTCCTTCACCTTCTGGCCAGGGCAGGCGTGCCTGAGCCTCTGGATGCTGCAAGGCTGCTGGATGATTTTATACAGAACAGGGCAATAGAGGCAATGCACGAACAGGGACTAAGGCGGCTTGACTCCCTGATGCCAAAGGTCATAAGGCAGGCGGCAGCAACAGATGATCCTGTCCGGGCACTTTGCATAATGACAGACATCATAAAGGTTGTGGCAAGGCGCACGGTTTACATCTCCCTTCTTGATGAAAACCCCGCTGCAATAACCCACATGCTGCGCCTCTGCATGGCAAGTCCCTGGATTGCCTCGTTCATCAAAAAACGCCCGGTGGTCTTTGATGAACTCATTGATCCACGTGCCCTCTATTCTCCCCTCAAGGGAGCAGAGCTTAAAACCCTGCTTGATATGCGCATGGGCTCCATTGACAATGATGACCTTGAGGCAGAGATGGACGAGCTTCGCATGTTCAAGCAGGCAGCGGTGATACGCATAGCAGCCGCTGACATTACCGGTGCCATACCAACCATGCGGGTAAGTGATTTCCTCACTGAAACCGCCCAGGTAATCACTGACAAGGTGTTGGAGCTTTCGTTTAACCAGATAATTCGCAAATTCAGCGAAGAAACAACCCTGTACAATAAGGATAAAACCGGCTTTCTCATAGTTGCCTATGGCAAATTCGGGGGGATTGAGCTTGGATACGGCTCAGACCTTGACATGCTGTTTGTACACATGGCAAACAGGAACGGGCCAGTGGCTTCAGACCAGCTCCCTGTATTTTATGCAAGGCTGGGGCAGCGGATAATTCACATACTCTCCACCCGTACAGCATCGGGCATACTGTATGAAACAGACATGAGACTTCGGCCCGGCGGAGATTCAGGGCCACTTGCCTGCAGCATCAAACGGCTTGAGGAGTACCTGAAAAAAGAGGCATGGACATGGGAGCTCCAGGCGCTGATACGGGCACGCCCGGTTTCAGGGGACCCTGGGCTTGCCACAGATTTCAACACACTTCGCACAGACATCCTGTGCCAAAAACGTGACCGGGAAAAACTGCGATGCGAGGTAAAAGAGATGCGTGAGCGTATGCTCAAGGCACATGCAACTGCCGAAAGGGATGTTTTTAACCTGAAACATCATCGGGGCGGCATTGTGGATATTGAATTCATGGTACAGTACCTGGTACTTGCCAATGCCCACAGCCATCCTGAACTGTGCAGATGGACAGACAACATGCGCCTCATTGATACCCTGGAAGCAGCAGGGCTCCTGCCTGAAACAGA
The DNA here is from genome assembly GCA_015494395.1 of Deltaproteobacteria bacterium. Classification (GTDB taxonomy): domain Bacteria; phylum Desulfobacterota; class Dissulfuribacteria; order Dissulfuribacterales; family QOAL01; genus S144-17. The sequence goes on along the minus strand of WGBG01000055.1, from coordinate 29,485 downwards.
CGCAGACACAATGCGCAGTGCATATCTTGCCTTCAGAAGCGCTGTACACAGACAGAGCCTTCAGGAAAGGCCGCCTGAGGTTCCGGTTCAGGATTTCATCAGTGAAATTGAGGGAACACGGCAGCTTTGGGACAGGATAATGGGATGAAATCACGCCGACTGATTCGCAGAATAGTCCAGTTTCTGAAGCGGGAAAACCTCCACACCGTGATCCTGTGGGTTGCAATACTTGTGGTTGCAAGCTCAGCGGCAATTACCTTTCTGGAACCAGGCATGTCATTCCTCAATGCAGTGTGGTGGAGCATCGTCACCCTCACCACAGTGGGTTACGGTGACATATCCCCTGCAACTCCGGGCGGCAGGCTGGTTGCCGTGCTCATCATGTTTTTTGGTATTGGTGTACTGGGAATTTTGAGCGCAACTCTGGCATCAATTTTAATCAGCAGGAAACTCAGGGAACACAAGGGCATGAACTCTTTTGATTTTGAAGACCACATCATCATCTGCGAATGGAATCACAGGACCAGGGCAATTCTCAGGGAACTCAGGGCAGATCCAAGGCATGAGGAGACCCCTGTGGTGCTCATTGCAGGCATTGACGAAAAACCTGTTGAAGATGAAAACCTGTTCTTCATACGGGGAAGCGCAGATGAAGAGACCCTGAGAAGGGCAAACATAACAAAGGCAAGGACTGCCATTGTCCTCGGTGACGACCGGCTCGAAACCATTGCCAGGGATGCACGGGTTGTGCTTGCCACCCTCACCATTGAAAGCATAAGCCCTGATACGTACACTGTTGTTGAACTGGTTGACCAGAGTAATGTACAGCACTGCAAACGTGCCAGGGCAGATGAAATAATAGTGGGGAGCGAATTCAGCAGCCACCTCATAGCAAGCTCTGCCATCAATCACGGCATCAGCCGCATAGTCTCTGAGCTTCTGAGCCTGCGTCAGGGCAATGATCTCAGGTCAATCAGGGTGCCCCAGGACATGGCGGGAAGCAAATTTATCCAGGTGTTTACCCGCATGAAGCAGGAATGTCAGGCAATCGTTTTAGGTGTGCAGAAGGGCAGAACCGGTGAGCCCATTGCCAATCCGCCTGTGGATTATGTGGTTGAGGAAGATGACAGGCTTATTATTGTAGCCCATGTGGATTCGTAGGTTATAGTTCCCAAACTGGAGTTTGAAAACCAGCGAAGGCAAAAAAACTTGCCTTCCTGTATCTATTCAGCGTAGTAAATGGTCTTGTTTTGGAGTGACTCTGAATAATTTCGTAGTTTTTCTTGGTGAAGCGCAGCCATAAAATCGCGTCTGTTTGAGCGAGGAACGAGCGAGTTTCGCGATTTTGGCGTAGCGAGCCTTAGAAAAACAAGAAATTATTCACCGGAACGGAAAAATAAGACCATTTACCAACCTTATTAAGATGAATACACTGAACAGTTACGCCTCCCTTTACTTTGAGCCTTGAGCTTTCAGCTTTGAGCTTTTTTATGAACGCACTTGAAATACTTAAAAAGACACCAAAAACAAACTGCGGTAAATGTGGTTATCCTGCCTGCATGGCCTTTGCAGTAGCAGTTGTATCTTCAGGAGAGGATCTGGCAAAATGTCCGCATATTGAGGCGGAAGACACTGGCGCACAGGTAGAACAGGTGCGGGATCCCGATACTATGCTGCTCAAAACCCTTAAAAACAAGGTAGGCACCATTGACCTTGCAGAACGCGCCCAGATGCTTGGAGGCCGCATGGTCAAGGAGCAGGGCAGTGCAATGCTTGAGCTTTCATACCTGGGCGAACAGGTCCTTATCTCCGAAAAGGCCATTATTACTGCATCAGGCACGGAACCGGACCCCAGAGATCAGATACTTCTCTACAACTACCTGTTCTTTGGGGGAAAGGGAGATCTTTCAGGTAAATGGGTCGGCCTTGAATCCTTCCCAAACTCCATATCAAAGGTGGTCACACTTAAAAGGTACACTGAAGACAAACTTGCCAGGGAGTTTGAGGGCAGAAAGGATGAACTTGAAAGGCAGCTCGTTGCCATGAAAGCTGAAAAAGCGCCGGAGTGCCATGCGGATCTATGCATGATTGTGCCGGTCCTTCCCAAGGTCCCTGTGTTAATAAACTTCTGGGATGCTGACGAAGAAGATGGATTTGCAGCAAGCGTCAAGGTGCTTTTTGACGAAAATGCCATGGAATTCCTTGACATAGAGTCCCTTATATTTGCTGCAGAACGACTGGCTGAAAAGGCATGCGGGCAGTAGGAGCATAATCAGGGAAAGCAACCCAATTCTAATAAACCACCACACCCTGCACAGGTCCAGCAAGCTTTCCAGCAGCGTCAATAAGTGAATCAAGTTCAGGCCCGGGACGAAGTATACCCCTTTTCTGCCTGAGATCCCGGCTGTAGTAAATGGTGCGCCCCAGCCGCCTGACCTGCACGTTCCATGAAAATGGCCCTGCCTCCCCATGATAATCCCTTGGCAGGCTCCTTATCATGGAACCTGGCGGAATTTCGAGGGAAAACTCGGTGTACTCCCTTTCATTCCTCGGAAACCATACGGGATTTTTCCGCTTTGAGGAGAGTTTCACAAGGGAATCTACCATTGAGGATGCCGGCACAGGGTAAAAGGTCAAATCATCCAGGGATGGAGCAGGCTCAGGAATGGTAAAATTGACCTTTATGCCTACTGGCTCAAGCAGGTTATCAAGGTCAAACAAGCGCACTTTACCCCTTGCCAGGGGATTTACCGTGTGCAGAATCATGGAACGGGCGATGTCAAGCTCCGGGGCAGTGAGATACCGGAAACCCCTGCGGGTAACTGCGGCATCCACGCCGGAGGACATTGAATAGAGCATGCCCGAAGTAGTGCCATCATACATTCCAGTCATGGACAGCACGGTAACGTCCATTCCCCCCATTGCATCATGGACAACTTCAGTGTTGCCTGTTGCAAGATTAACGGCAAGCATTGAATCAAGCCCTGTAACCCCTGGTGAAAGCTCTCTTTTTTCAAAACTGTACCACCGATTGCCTGCCTTAACGCAAAAGGTGCCGAAAAGATCAGGCATGTAGCCAAGCGGCAGCATGGACACCATGCAGGCATCCGATACCGCATGCAGCGAGGAATCAATACCATGTTGTGCCAGTATTGCCCTGAAAAGCCACGCAAGCTGCAGAGATGTGCCATAGCCCTGTTCCACGGTCTTTTCAGGTGCCAGGGGTTTTAGGTCAGTCTTGAAAAAATCAATGCGAAATGGCCGGAAAAGGGACATGAATTTCACATAGAGCCCGTCCACAAACCTGTCAGGAGGCTCTGCCGTGCATACAGACATGGCATCGCCGGTTCCAGGATCTGCAATGTCGTACTTTATGTTTACATCCTTCTGCCAGGGAATAAGTGCATTGTAAAACCGGGCTACATCATTAAATGATGAGAGGGTGGAGATAAAAAGCACAGGGTCCTTGTGAACCGAAGGGGGCGACATGGGTTCATCCACTGTCTTTGGAAGGTCGCTGCCCTGCCACTCCCAGGTCACAACTCCCCCCTTTTTCGTGCGTTTTACCTCAACAATCCTGCTGTTACACCTCCAGTTAAAAGGAACTTCAGCAGGGACATGGACAGTCACACGCTTGATCCGGGTGGGGGAGCTCAGGGCAAAATATTCCCTCTTCCAAAAGGCATTTAATCCGGGCCTTTTGGAATGCACTGTATAATCAGCCTCCACCACAGCACCGGGCTCAACGGCAGGAAAACTTACCACCTTTTTCCTGGCTGTTGAGAATATGGACGCCTTTGCAGTTGAAGGATCCTGGATATCATTTATCTCCTCCTGTCTTACTGCCACCCTTGTTCCATCTGCCTTCACTGTACCTGTACGCTCAAGATTCACATCCACCTTCTGCCAGGCACTGTTATATGAGATGTCAAAGTCGCCATTACGTTTCTTTCCCCTGTAGGTAAGGATTCTGGTTCTTATGTAGAGATGATAGTCAAAGCTTCCATCACTGTTGATTGTGTACTCCTTTTCTATCACCTCGTTTATGGCATCAGCATTTTTTGCACATTCCGCAACATCAGCCTTGAAAACACCTGCCCAGCCCCAGAATGGGGAGACAACCATAAGCCCTAAAAGACAAAATATTTTAAATTTCATTTAACCATTCCTCATTTCGGAAGAATCACAGGAACCAGTGCAGCATCACGCATAAATTTCTGGACTTCAAGTATCTGCCAATACTTGTCAGACGGCACCTCAAGTCCTGAAATTTCAAGCTCACGTCTTGTTTCAAGAACATTTCCGTTCAACTCCGAATGATAGCCTGCAGATGCCTGGCTGAAGGAGACCGACCTGTCCGGAGGAACAAGCATCGGTGCTGCCTCAGGAGGAAGCCCGGTGTTCTCTGTGAGGATACTCTTTATCACGTAATCAAATCTGAGTGGATATTTTCTGTCTGAAAGCGAAGCAGTCTGAAGCAGGTGGACATCCAGCACGCCTATATACTTCATGGCGCTAAGGGGATAAAATATCCTGCTGCCATAAGCCGTTACACCTGTACGATTCCGTGCAGTAAACGTACACCGGAAGGACATTGGGGTGTTCCTGTCCGAGGGATCCGACCATCTTATATCCTCTGGCTCTATTCCAGGCACCCTGCCCTGCACAAGCTGTTCAACAAGCTGTCGGCGTTTATCATAAGAGCTGTTCATCATGGCCCCGCGGATGGCGGTATCACAAAAACCTGCAAGCCTGAACACCATGCTCCCGCTAAGTGTCCCGTCATCATGCAGCCTGTCCCTGATCTCGACAATGGTGAGGTTCGAACCTGCATCAGGATCAGGGGTCACAAGCAGATCAGCCCCCTTTTCAAGTGCAGGCAGGCAGCTTGAATGTCTCTCATAGTCAGGCAGGAACTGTCGGCTTGTCTCAGAAGTGGGATCAAGATAGGTCACAGGCTTACCATTTTCATCAACAACTGCGGTTATGGCATGGTTAAACCAGGGGACGGGTATCTCAGGGTCCAGTCTTCCCCCTGCACGAATCATAACCGGAACAGCGTTAAACCCCGCCTCCCTCAACATTGTAACCAGGAGTGCCGCCTTGTCACGGCATACACCATAGCGCCTGCTGAATGTAAGGGAGACATCATGGGGCTCATAGCCCGGTCTGTCCGCCTCGGCAGTTATTCCCATGTAGCGTATCTTCTGGGCTACGAAATAAAAAATTGCTGCCAGTTTTTCATCACGGCCTGAAGCTCCCTGGCAAAGCTCTCTTACCTTTGCGGTTATCTGCGGAGAAGGCTCAAGATGGGGCTCTACAAGCCTGGCATACCACCTGGATACCCCTGCCCATGAAGGGATGGTGGAGTAAAGGACCCGCATGCTGACTTCTGACATTGGGGGCATGGAGGGTTCAGGAACCAGGGCAGGCACATCCCTGAACTCAAAAACATGACTCACCACCTGTCCGTTATTCTCAACACGCTCCGTTACCCTGGCCGGCTGTTTGTCCTTTATGAGGAAGTTTACAGGCCTGTCAGCAGGACCGGTTATCTCCAACCGGTAATGACGCACCGGAAAGGCGTACTCTGCGGTCTTTTTGCCAAAAAACTCCCCTGGTATCATGGATTTGAAATTTTCCTGCTCTACCAGGTAATGAACCGTATCGCCAGGATGAAGCTCAGGGACAAAGACCTTTATCTCCCTCTGGGCAGGATCATAAATATTCATCCTGCTTACAGATGCCACGGTATCTTCACGGGAGTAGCGTTCAAGATCAATATCACGCACAGAACCGTCCGCCCCTATCACCTTCAGAAATTTTATTTTCAGCCGCGAGTAGTGACGGTTCATATAAAAAGATATGACACTGTTTCTCCTTACACCATCCTGATCAAGAACCGTAATGAAAACCTCGTCACTCTCCACACTGCTTCCATCCTGCCTGAACTCCACTCGTTCGTACTCGTATGAAAGCACATAGTGGGCGTTGGGATATGCCTGACGGGTGATGCTGTCAAGAAATGAATAGTCAGAGGCATTGGCAGCCGTCACAGATAAAAACAACTGCAGCAAGAGGAGTTGCATTGCCCAGCGCAACAAGAAAATAACTGAGGCGTTCATAATTCACTTTCCCTGGATAAAGATTTTACACTTCAGTGCTGTGGTCCGCTGTGATTTAAAAAAAACGTTTAAGTAATTGAGACAACATTTCGATACTCATTACAGGGCAGAGGACATGCAAAGCAGCAGTCCAAAGCCAATGCCCTTTCGTAACAGGGCCAAAATAATTGTAACTCAACAACCATAGATAGTCAGGGAGAAAATGCTGTGAAGGAAAAATTTTATAAAATCAGTTGGGTATTTGCTACGGTTATTGGAGGAATCTTTTTGGCCAATGTCATAACAATTGTTGCCACCATGATCACACTTCATGGGCAGGAGACCGATGCCACAGCCATAAACCTGGCAGGACGCCAGCGGATGCTTACGCAGAAAATGACCAAGGAGGCGTCATTTTACGTACAGACCGGAGAAGATAAGTGGGCGCAGGAACTTAAAAAGACAGTAGAACTTTTTGATACCAGCCTTGCCGCACTGGAGTATGGCAGCACAGACATGCATCTGAGCAAGGTTGAATCTCCTGAAGTGCTTAATGAGCTTAAAAAACTTGAAACCATGTGGCACACCTTTAAAGAAAAAATTGAAACTCTGCTGAACTCAGCACCGGGCTCTGCCAAGGCTAAGGAAGCATTAAAGTACGTGGAAGAAAACAACATCCCCCTTCTGAAACAGGCAAACAGTGCAACCAAGGCATTTGAAAATTATTCACGAAGCAAAATCTCCTATCTGAATACCGTCATGGCGGTAATGACTGTTATTTCCGTGATACTCCTTATCCTCTCACAGGTAATTATAAAAAGATTCATACTCAATCCCCTTACAAAGGCAGTTACTGCCATTTCCGAATGCGGTCAGGGCCGATTTGACAGGGCTATTACCCCAGCAGGGCTTGGCATGATCAAAAAACTGCTTGTAGCCTTCAACAGCCTTGTTGCCAGCGTTGGCGGACAGTTCCTGACAATAAAGACCCAGAACACCTCCCTTGAAGCAGCATCAAGGCAGGTGGAAAAGGCAAGCAATGACATAAGAAACGGGGCGGCTACCCTTGAAGAGATGGCAAAGGATGTCTCCTCTGCGGCAAGCACCGCAGCAGGAAGCCTTGCATCAGTAGCAGCGGCTTCACAGCAGATGACAGCAGCTACCACAGAGATTGCACAGAGTGTCTCAGTCACCGCACAGAAGACCAATGACGCACAGGATCAGGCACAGTCAACTGCACAGGTAATCGCAAGGCTTGGTGAAAGCTCTGATGCCATTGGCAATATCATTCAGGTGATTAACTCCATTGCAGAACAGACCAATCTCCTGGCGCTTAATGCCACAATCGAGGCTGCAAGGGCAGGTGAGGCAGGCAAGGGCTTTGCCGTAGTTGCAAACGAGGTCAAGGAACTTGCAAAGCAGACAGCAGAGGCCACCAACGAGATTACTGACATGATACAGACCATCCAGGCAGACAGCCGGGAGGCAATAGAGTCCGTTGAGGCCATTACCGGTGTAATAGCAGAGGTGAACGATCTTGCAAATGCCATTGCAAGCGCTACTGAAGAACAGACAGCTACTGTTTCTGAGATCAGCTACAGCGTTGACGAGGGGGCAAATGGTGCAAACCTTGTGCAGGAAAAGGCTGAACACCTGCTCCACGAGGCTGAAAGCTTTACCAAATTAAGCGCAATGCTGGAAATGGCAAGCGATGCAGTACAGTCCATTGCCCATGAGGCTGACACCCTGATCAAGCAGGTCATGATTAACGATGCTGTTATCCTTAAGGCAGTGGAATATACACCACATACAACACGCATAAAGACCATGATGTATCAGCACTTCCAGTGGAGAAACAGGGTAATGGCCGCAGTGCTGAACGGACAGCCACTTGATGTGGAAACAGACTCCACCAAATGTGCCATGGGCGTGTTCCTCAGCAGCTATAACCCCATCAACAGTATGGAACGGGATATAATTGAAAAGATAAAACCTGTACACAGGGAGCTTCATGAGACAGTTCACCTTCTTGAAGACCTGATCAAGAAGGGAGATGACCCTGTAAAGGTTGACGAAGTTCGGAGGAACAAACTTGAGCCCATCCTGAACAAACTGGAAGAACTCATGTCAACCTGGGCAGGAAGCGTGCAATAAAGACGTAAACAGTGGAATTAAAAAGCCCGTCATGCCTTGAGCAGACGGGCTTTTTTATTGGAACTGCCAAATACAGGTATAGAAGTTGGAACTCAGCGAAATTCCCTTAACGTTCCTTGCGTCCCTTGAGGTTCGGCTTTTATTTTTTGAACCGCCCGCTTCGCTCAAGACGCAAAGGACGCAAAGAAAAACCTAACGGCAAGGAAATTTTTTCTGTCGTCTATCCCGACAGTAAAAATCCAAAAACCTTTGCATTCTTTGCGGTTCAGTTTTTGTATTTTTAGACTTCCAGCCTTGAGCTTTTTTCGGTTAAAAAGCAGAACTCTACTGCTCTTCTGATGAGGAAAATCCAAGAAAATGAAGCGCCAGAAAGCCCCCCCCGATGGTGATTGCCGAATCCGCCACATTAAAGGCTGGCCAGTGGTATGAGCCAACATAAAAATCCAGAAAATCAATTACATGACCAAACCTTATCCTGTCCACAAGATTTCCGCACGCACCGCCAAAAACAAGTGAACAACCCCAGAAGAGCCAGACTGTCTTGTCCTTTGCCGTACTGTAGAGGTAAAAAAGGCTGCCAAGAGCAACAAAACTTATCAACTGGAAAAAGAGATGACGCCACTTCTCATGCCCTGCCATGAAGCCAAATGCCGCACCTGTATTGGTAAGATGGGTCAGGTCAAAAAAGGAGGGAATCACGGTAATGCGCCCGTAAAGCGGAATATTTTCCATTACTGCAGTCTTTGTAATCTGGTCAAGACAGAGCACCACCACAGCCACTATCATGAATTGAAGCCCTGCCCTTAAACCGCGTCTTTCAATTCCTTTCACAATCATGTCTTATCCTCAGGACCTGTGGCGCCTCTGTCATCAGGATTTTCGTCCTCTTCCTGTTTTTCTGAATCAACCCGCTTGAGCCTCTTGTAATACTCACTGTCAGGCGGCAGGTCTCTCAATGCCATTGCCTTTTGATAGGCAGCATTCTGCATATCACCCAGGTTTTTATAATAACGGAACAGATAATAATGGGCCATGCCCTTATCCCCTGCACTGGAATAGGCACGCCCCATCTCAAAGTAAAGCTGGAGATAATCTGTGCATTCAGGCTCAATGCCCCTGAACACAGAGAGGGCATTATCAACCAGGCCGTTGTCAAGATATGCCTTGCCGAGAAAGAACCGGGCTGCATGGTCACCTGGATACTTGCGGCAATATTCCTTAAGCACCGGAAGTGCCTCCTTGAACTTTCCTGCCTGAAGATAGGCCCTGCCAAGATCAAGTTTGAACTCGTCTTTTTCGGGGGCAAGCTGCATAACCCTGTCAAACTCCTTGAATGCCTGGTCATACTGCCTGGTACCCAGAAGTGCCATGGCAAGGCCATAATGCAGAAACAGATCATCAGGCTTATCAAGAAGCTCACGCCTGTAATAGACTGTCATCTGGGCAGGATCCCGGGTCATGAGCTTGACCTTTACCTGTATGCGCCTAAGGCGGTAATGATCCTCCTTCTGGCGCTCAGGGCATGGATGCTCCTTTACAAGGTCTTCAATATAGGTAATACGCTGACTTGCCCCCGGGTGGGTAAGCAGGTAACCGGGGATATTGTCACTGCCCAAAAACCTGTTCCGGGTCATCTTCTGAAGGGTGGTAACAAGTCCCATTGGATCGTAGCCTGCCTGGCAAATCCACTGGTATCCCCTACGGTCTGCCTCCTCCTCATCCTGCCTGCTGTACTTCAGGGAAAGGCTCTGGCCCAGGGCAAGGGATGAGGTAAGGAGCGCCTGGGAGTTTTGCCCTCCGCCGAGAAACAGGCTTGCGATTGCCATTACGGCAGTGCCGATACTGACCACCTTCATCTGGGCCATGCGCTTTGCAATATGCCTGCCCTGCACGTGGCCACACTCGTGGGCAAGTATGCAGGCAAGCTCATTATCACTGTCTATTGCCTCAAGAAGACCGGTGTGGACAAAAATCAGCCCTCCAGGTGTTGCAAAGGCATTAAGCGCATCGTCCTTTATGACAAAAAAACGGTAGTCAAAGTACTTGCCAGATACAACTTTCAAAATCTTGTGACCAATATCAGACACATACTCAACCACTTCGGGATCATGGACAAGGGGAGCCTGTGCCTCAATCTGCATTAGCAGTTTCTGCCGCATCTCACGCTCCTGGGCTACCGACATAATGGCAGAGACCTTGGGTACTGCGAGGAAAAGCTGGAACGACAAGACAATAAGAACTGAAAATATGGGTAAAATGCGAAAATTTATCATGTGCAGGGTGAAGGCTACCACATTTTCATGACCTGCGCCTTCTATTCCTGTCCTTTCTGTACTTTTTATTTTTCTGCCTCCTCCTTGCCTTTTCCTCCGAATGTCCATACCACTCGGGCCACATGGAAGGAAATTCCGGGATAAAGGAGCCTGGAAGCTGACCAGGTTTGACATCAGGCGTGGTTTGAGCATCTTTCCCCGCTGAAACCCGTTGGGCACTGCTCTCCGGTTTTTCCGGCACAGGAGGAAGCTCGATCCATGACGCCTGCAGCCACTGGACCAGAAAGAGTGATTCTCCTCCCCTGAAAAACAGGGCACCCTGGGACTGTGCAGACGCTGTATTAACAGTGCCAACAAGGGGCTTGGCATCCCTGCGCCGTCCTGCATTCAAGGCAAGTTCTTTATCAGGCCAAAGGACAATCCACTTCTTGCCGGCAGGAGGTACAAGACCCTTTTTTACAACGTGGGCATGTGCCCTTGGTCGAACAGGCAAATAAAGAAGTGACGGCGGATCTGCCTGTCTGTATTGCAGCAAATCAGATGATTGATATTCCGGAAGGACACGGACAGACCTGTCACGCATCTCCATCTTTTGCGGGCTGTAAAGCTCAAAAAACTGCTGCAGCCCGCGCACAGAAAGCGACTTGAATGCACCCTGCTGCCCCAGCGCCCACCGGACATCCTTGAGGCTTACCCAACCTCCGTCATCAGGAACAATGCCAAATTCAAAGGGATTTCTTGCAAGAATGGCAAAAATGAGTTTGGTCAGGCGTTTCTGATCCCTCTTTTTCATTACAACCAACTAACCAAATCAATGATTCCTTTGCGTCCCTTGGCGTTCTTTGCGGTTCAGCTTTTGTCTCTTTGGACGTCAGATGAGAAGATTACCCAGCACTCCTTCCTTTCTTAACAGCTCATAAAACACAGGGTTATTTTCCTCAAATCTGGCAAGTCCCTGTTTCATTGCAGCAGAAATCTTCTTGTTACTGATTTTCAAAACCTTTTTCACCCTGCTCCTGAGTCTTTCCTGGGTATCATGGCTGTTATGCATTAGGGCAGCACAAAACATCATTTGTTCCAGGCAAGAGACAGTGACTATAAGCGCCTGTTTCTCAGGCTTGAACCTGGCAAGATCATCAGGTGGCTGAATACACTGTCGCATAAGAAGTGGTAAATTCCAGGCCCTTGCAACACGGCTGGCAAGGTCCTTTGGTAGCCACCCCAGGGTCTTCTTGAATGTAGCCCTGCTCCAGGGAAATTTGTCATTATTCCAGATTTGAGAATAGACATCAGGCATCAAAGATGCAAGAACAATGTGGCCAAGAGAGGCAAACATGGCGCAGGGAACAGCGGTATCAGGTTCCAACAGGTCTGAAACCGCAAGCTGCCTGGCAAATTCAGATGAAAGCAGGCTCATTGCCATAATTCTGGCAACAAGGCCATTGTCTGCAATATTCATCAGTGGAACACTGGTGATTATTTTGGAGGTGTTGTCAAAGCCAAGGAGCACCACCATGAACCTGACGGAGATCACATCCTGTCTGTACGGGGAGAAGAATGCTGAATTCATGAGGCGAAAGAGTTTCAGTGTCAACCCCATGTCTGAGAGAATGGCATCTGCAATCTTCTTAGCATCAACAGAGCCTTCAGATGTAAGAGCCAGGACGGTTCTCACGTTTACCGGCACTGCGGGTATGGTAAGGTCCAGGGCCTGATCCAGAATAGCCCTTCGTGACACAGGAGGAAAGGCTGCCTCCTCACCAGAGTGTCCTCTGTCGTTTGAACCGTTCCTTATCATCCAATAAAAAAAGCAAATTTGCCATCAATACATGTGTTGGCGTCCAGCCGGACGCCCCTTAATGGCATGCCAATAAACAGGCAAGGGGCATACTGCCTCAATGCAATATGCCCCTCATGCGGGAAAATAAAAAAACAGTGACGGTATTACATACCCTTGGTCTTCCTGAGAACGATAGTATTCTTCAGCTCATCGCCAACGAGCTTCATGTGGGGATCTTTCTTGATCATGTCAACATCAGTGATGCCATTGATGTTGGTCACAACAAGCCTGCCCTCACCAGCGCCATAGGCATTGATGAAGTCATAAACAACACCTACAACAGCCAACTTGCCGGACTGTACGAGGTTTGCGTACTTCTTGATGCAGAAATCGACCTGATAGTCAACATTGCGCTCGACATTAAGGAGCCACCTTTCCTCAAAGGTGCCCTTGCCGTCATCGTGCTTGAGGGGCAGGTGAAGTCCGTTGAGCTCATTGATAATGCAGGGGCTTTCATTGATGTAGTTGCCCATGGCTGCCTTTACAGCGCCGCAGTGGGTATGACCGATGATGAGAAGAACAGGAGTGTGAAGATGCAGGATACCATAGTCAATGGAACCGCATGAATTCTGAATCTGGTTTCCAACGTTCCTGATGACAAATACATGGTCAACCGGATCGGCATTGAATACAGTGGGATGTACCCTGGCATCTGAACAGGTGATCATTGTTACAAAGGGATGCTGCGCAGTAGCATATCCCTTGAAGTAAGAGGCCTTGTGGTGCTGTACGAAATCGTTGTTGCCGTTAACGATATTGCTCAGCGCTTCAGCCGGTGAAACAGATGATGCCGCAGCATGACCCCCGTGAGCAGCCTCTGATGCCCAGGAATTCATTGCAAAAGCCATCATTCCTGCCAGTGCCACTAACAACACAAATGCTTTTTTCATGGTTTTACTCTAACCTCCCTTAAGTTATATGATTTTAACAACTGCACGTCCATGTGCAGTTCCCCGCCTCTTGAAACAGCCGGGTGACAGGACTGCCCGTCACCCAAGGCCTTCAAAAAACCTCATGCCTGCAAAATCCCTTTTTGCAAAGACATGAAGCCCATTATCCGGCTTTTTCTCCAACAACATACAGTGCCTGCACCTAGGTAACCCCCGTGCAGGATGCAGGCACAATCAATACCGGACTGTTTGCTTATGAAATACCCAGTTCCTTCTCTTTTTCCGCTACAAGCAGCCTGGTCTTGACTGCTGTATCCGGGGTGAGGCTCATTGAATCAATGCCGCACTCAACCAGGAACGCTGCGAAATCAGGGAAATCACTTGGTGCCTGACCACAAATTCCAATCTTTCTATTCTTCTCCTTGGCGGTCTTGATGACCTGACGGACAAGGCGCTTAACTGCCTCGTTACGCTCGTCATAAATATGGGAAACAAGCTCAGAATCCCTGTCAAGCCCGAGCGCAAGCTGTGTAAGGTCATTGGAACCGATAGAGAATCCGTCAAATACCTCTGCAAACTGGTCGGCAAGGATAACGTTTGATGGAATCTCGCACATTACGTAGATCTCAAGACCGTTTTCACCCTGCTTCAGGCCGTGTTTCTCCATTACGGAGATGACCTTCTTGCCCTCTTCAACAGTACGGCAGAATGGGACCATGGACTTCACATTTGAAAGCCCCATCTCATTGCGTACCTTGAGCAGTGCCTGACACTCAAGCTCAAAAGCAGGCTCAAAGACAGGTGCGTAGTAACGGGAAGCGCCGCGCCAGCCGATCATTGGGTTATGCTCCTCCGGCTCATAGAGCTGGCCGCCAATGAGGTTGGCATACTCGTTACTCTTGAAGTCAGACATGCGGACAATTACGTCCTTGGGATAGAAACCTGCAGCAATGGTGGCAATACCCTGTGCAAGCTGATCAACAAAGAACTGCGCCTTGTCATCATAGGCTGCTGTCTTTTCATCAATGGCTGCAAGGATTGCCCTGATATCAGGAGCGCCGGGACCAGGCTCAAGGCCGTACTTGTCCATCTCTGCGGCTACTTCCTTGAGTTTGTCATAGTTGAGCAGTGCCAGTGGGTGAATTCCGATGTGTGAATTGATGATGAACTCAAGACGGGCAAGACCTACACCCTCATTTGGAATTTGTCCCTGTACAAATGCCTGCTCAGGGATGCCCACGTTCATCATTATCATGGTCTTTGTCTTTGGAACATTTGAGAAGTCGATTCTTTCAACTTCATACTCAAGAAGGCCCTTGTAAACCCGGCCCTCCTCGCCTTCGGCACAGGAGACGGTTACATCCATTCCTGTTGCCAGGCGCTCGGTGCCATCCTCAGTACCAACAATGCAAGGAATACCAAGCTCGCGGGATACGATGGCTGCGTGACAGGTCCTTCCGCCCCTGTTTGTAACAATGGCAGAGGCAATCTTCATGATTGGCTCCCAGTCAGGGTCTGTCATGTCGGTAACAAGCACCTCGCCCTTGTTAAACTTGGTAATCTCAGTGGCATCCTGGATGACATTAACGGTTCCCTGTCCGATCTTTCCACCAACAGCCTTGCCTGTGGCAAGGATCTCGCCGGTTTCCTTGAGGACGTATGTCTCCATGAAGTTGACGTCCTTCTGGGAGTGAACTGTCTCAGGCCTTGCCTGAACGATGAACAGATCCCCTGTACCAACCTTCTCACCGTCACCATCCTTTGCCCACTCTATGTCCATGCCCTTTCCATAGTGGTCCTCAATAATACATGCCCACTTTGCAAGGGTTATGAGTTCATCGTCAGTGCATACGTATCGGGAACGCTCGGCCGGTGTTGTTTCAATATTTTTTACAGGCTCGGCAGGATTGTCTGCATAGATCATCTTCTTCTGCTTGAGCCCAAGTTTTTTACTTACGATGGGGCGGAAACCCTGTTTGAGGGTAGGCTTGAAAACGTAGAACTCATCTGGATTAACAGCACCCTGAACGACATTCTCCCCCAGTCCCCAGGCGCCGGTAATGTAAACTACGTCGTCAAACCCGCTCTCTGTATCCATTGTGAACATGACGCCGGAGCTTGCACTGTCACTCCTGACCATCTTCTGAACCGCAATGGAAAGATAGACATCAAAGTGACCAAATCCCTTGTCATGGCGATAGGAAATCGCGCGGTTGGTAAAGAGGCTTGCAAAGCAGCGGTGGCATGCGTCTATCAGCGCATCAGTTCCTGTGATATTGAGGTAGGTATCCTGCTGGCCTGCAAAAGAGGCGTCAGGCAGGTCCTCGGCTGTTGCAGAGGAGCGCACGGCAACGTCAACATTGGGGCCGTACTCCTTCTCCATCTCTGCATAGGCAGTTTTGATGGCATCTTCAAGGTCTGCAGGAAATTTTGCATTCAGAATTATATCCCTTACCTTCTGCCCCTTTGCCTGAAGGTCTTCAATGTTGTGGGTATCCAGACCCTCAAGTGCATCTTTAACAGCCTGCTCAATGCCAGCCTCCTTGAGAAGGTGCTGATATGCTGCGGCAGTAATTGCAAACCCGTTGGGAACCTTTACACCCTTGTCTGTAAGATGCTGATACATCTCCCCCAGTGAGGCGTTCTTGCCACCCACCAGAGGCACATCTTTAATTCCAATTTCCTTGAACCATAAAATAAACGGCTGGTCACTCATTAACCGACATCCTCCTTGCGCTGAATGCTGAAAAGACTATGCAATTTTATACGGGGCTGCCTTTACCGGCTTGCTGAAGATTGTGAAAAAACCAAGCAGGCTGATCCCAACCCCTATCAATTATTATCGCATTAGGGAATGTATCAAGGTGTAGCATATTTTGTCAACTCAATCCTCAAGAATTACAACCGCATGTGCATATTCATGTTCATGAGTCAGGCTCAAATGCCACCTGCGCGCCCCCTGAGCCATAGCAATTTCAAGGGCAGAGCCAGAGAGTTTCAGGGCTGGTTTGCCCTGTTCATCATGGATTACACAAATCTGCCGCCAGGAGACCCCATTGCTCATACCTGTTCCCAGGGCCTTTGAGCACGCCTCCTTTGCTGCGAAACGTATGGCAAAAAAATGGGCAGGGTCCCTGTGGGAAAGGCAGTAAGCAATCTCATCCTTGCAGAATATGCGGTTGATGAAGCGCTCACCCCATCGTGTGTAAATTTCCGCAATGCGCGGAATATGGACAAGATCTGTCCCTAGGCCTTTAATCATTTCTCCCCTGTATTTAATTTTTGCTGGAGAATTGCTTACGATGCTATCAAACAAAAATATTTTCCCTTGGCAAAAAAGCACTCCACATGTAATTAAAAAACAAACATCTTTCAAGTAATGGAATAATTTGTTCAGCATCTAAATTAAAACATTAAACTCCTTAACAGCTCTCAAAATCACGGATTTCAAGGAGAAGCATAACAAACCTGTTGCAGAGGCGTAACGATAATGTTACAAAACATTAGACACAAACTACATAATACTATGGCAATAATCGTTCCATCATCCGGTTTTTTTCCAGATTTCACACTTCCGGCCTATTTTTCTATGCCTATGCCAATGCCATACACCACACCAAACATCTCAAGAATAACAAAATCAATGTTATTGGTGGCATTAACCTTGATTGCGTTACGTACCGGCAGGGCAGAGGCAACCGCACTTACCGGAGAAATGCTCCTGTTCCAGGAGATTCCCAGGGTAACCACTGCATCCCGCCAGACCGTATCAGTCCTGGAATCCCCGGCAACCGCGACTGTTATCACCAGGGAGGATATCCTTCACAGCGGCTTCAACAGCACATCAGACCTTGTCAGGTTCATAACCGGAATTGACTACTTTAAAAATTCAGGCGCAGGCCCAAATGTGGGCATGCGTGGCGTTAACGGTGTTCAGGCCAACCAGGTACTGGTACTCCTTGATGGAAGACCAATCTTCAATCCTGCAAGAAACTCCAACCAGTGCGCACTTATTCCATCTTTTCCCAATGACATAGAACGCATCGAAATCATCCGGGGCCCAGGCTCTGCACTCTATGGCTCAAATGCCTTTGCCGGTGTAATAAATATCATTACGCGTACCCCTGAAGATATTGACGGCGTTGACCTTATGGCATCAACCGGCACGTTCAGCAGCGGCCTTTATAATTTTGATGCAGGCAAGCGGGATGGAGAGTTCAGTTACAAGCTTACAGGAGGATGGATCCAGGAGTCATCTCCAGACGACCATGATAACCAGGTAAAGGGCCTGTTAAAATTTGCCGGGAACATAGGCTACAAATGGCAGCCGGAACGAAATGCCGAGCTCTCTTTTGGAGTCACAAGCGGAAGCATTGCTGTTCTCCCCCTGTACGCCATGAGCACCTTTGATCAGGACGGGGAAGATGCATTTGTACGCACCAAGCTCAACATGGACAACACCCATTTTGACCTCTGGTGGAGACATCATAGCACCTCAGCGGATGTTGCCTCAATAAGAGGCAGCAACAAACATTACTGGAAGTTCGATAACATAAACCTTACAGCACACCACAAGTTCTACTGGAAAAATCATGAGACAATAACAGGCGCGGAGTTAAGGATGTCCTATCTGGGTGCTACCTCTTATGACAAATGGCACCAACAGTTTCTTTACAGTCTCTTCATGGAAGACCGCTGGTACCTGCCCCACAACTTTAACATATTCCTTAGCGCCAGGTATGATCACCAGTCCCGTGCCGGCGGGGCATTCTCTCCCCGCCTCAGCATTGTAAAACAGATTGGGGCAACACAGTCACTTCGTCTCAGCGCGTCGCAGGCATTCAAGTATCCCTCCTATTTACAAAACTATATGGACCAGACCACTGAACTTGGAAGCTTTACTTTTGAACACTTTGGAAATCGTCATCTGGACCCAGAAAAACTGGTGTCAGTAGAGCTTGCCTACCAGGCATGGAACATGAGCGGACTCAGTGCAATGGTAGCACTTTTCTACAATAATTACAGTGATATCATCGACTTTGACATGGCCATGAACCAGCGACAGATCAACCTCACCTACGACAATATGTACAGCATGCACCAGTATGGTGGAGAACTGGAACTGAGCTACCGGTTCAATACCAACCTGCTGGCCCGGTTCAATTACAGTTATGTCTGGAAACAGAAAAGGGACAATATCACCTTCGGACCCGTTCCATCCAACCAGATAAACGGAGAAATCCGATATGACCACGAATCCGGCCTGTGGTTTGACCTCAGAATCCACTGGCAGGATGATTCCGATTACTCTACCGGCATCAGGGTGCCTTCAGGCCCGGCCCCACCCTCTGCCGGTGCAATTAATCCGGTAGAGATCATTCAGAGCCTGTCAGGATGGCACTCAATGGACTCCTACACCTATGGTGATCTTTCAGCAGGTTACATGCCCAAAAACTGGCCATTTTCAATTACATGTGCAGTTCATAACCTGTTTCATGACCGGACAATGGAATACCCGGCCGGGCCAAAACCCGACACCACTTTTACTGGAAGAATCACCTGGCACTTTTAGATCACCTTCCTGAGAAATTACATTAAATGGCAGCAGGCATCAAAAAATACAGTAACACCTTTATGGCAATTGTTCTTTGCGCCGTGGTGTTTCAACTGCTGCTGTCCATATGCCCGGTTATAGCACAAGCGGGGAGAGTTGTTGCAATCATCACCAGCGATACCATCCCGGCCTACGAAGAGGCAGTTTCCGGTATAGAAGAAATCCTTAGATCATCTTCTGCAGATCTCCAGACGGAAACCATCCGGATGAACCTTGGAAGTTTATCAGCATTCTCAATTGCCAAGCGCATTAAACATCTTGCCCCGGCAGTCATTGTCACGGTTGGCACCAAGGCTACAATGTCGGCTCTGGGCATGAATCTCAATATACCACTGGTATTTTCAATGGTTCTTGACCCGCCTGCAAAACTTTTAAACAATGATAATGTTACCGGGGTGCTTCTTGACATTCCGCCGGAAATTCAGATTGAATGGATAAAAAAGATAATACCAGGCGTCACACGTATAGGAATTATCTACACAAATGCAACTGAAAAATGGCTGAATCGCCTTGTTGCAGTAATGCCCCGTATGGGATGCCGGGCAGTTGCACTGAAAATTAACCGGATATCAGAGCTTACAGACATGCTTGAAAAACTGGAAGAAGAGGCCCAAGTGCTGCTGGCGGTTCCTGATGGTGAAATCTACAACAGCATCATCTCCCCTCGGATAATCCTCTTCTGTCTCCACCACAAGATACCGTTTATAGGGCTCTCCAGCAATTTTACCAGGGCAGGGGCACTGTTTGCACTGGACTGTGACTACCGCTCCACAGGGAAGCAGACAGGGGAGCTGGTCAACCTAATTCTAAAGGGCCAAAGCCCTTCAAATCTCATGTTCCGGTATCCTGACAGGTTTATCCCCTGCATCAACATGCATACGGCCAGAATGCTTGGAATCCACATAGACCGCAAAATCCTTGAAAACGCAAGGATACTTGCAGACTGACATGTTCCGCCCCACACTGGCATTCAAATTTATAACCCTTATTTCGCTTATTCTCATCCTGACCTTTTCGTGCATTGGAATATTCCTATTCCGTCATCAACAGGAAATCCTGTATTCAGACCTTGAAACACTTGCCCTTTCACTTACACGCAACCTCTCTGCAAACAGTATTTACGGCATGGTCACCCGAAACATCACCAATCTCTCAAACCTTTTGCATTCGCTTTCAAATTATGATGACGTTGCATTTGCATGGATAGAGGATAATTCCCACAAGGTATTAGCAAGCTATGGCACCGTCCCCCGCACCCTCGGTTCAGGCACGGTCACTGCCATCAGAAAAATGTTCCCTGGCCATGACTATCAACACTCATCTCCTGAAATTGTTCGGATTCAGAAAGGTCAGGGGATATGGATTATCAAGCAACCTATCATGATTCCCCAACTTACGTCGCCGGATGAACTCATCCTTGGCTCTGAAGGGACGCAGACGCCTGCTGAAAAAGGTGGAGAACTTTACGTGGGGATCTCACTCGAACGGGTTAAGAGGACATTGCGCATACTGCAGACAAGTTCTCTAATACTGCTTGCAGCCATTGCGGGACTGTCTCTCCTGCTGACCCTGGTCCTGGTGCAATGGATATCACGGCCATTAAAAAAACTTACCCAGGCAACAGAACATGTAATTGCTGGGATTCTGCCTACCCGGGTGGATATAAACTCACGGGACGAAATAGGAGAACTGGCAACCGCCTTTAACAACATGATAGACCAGGTGGGACAGAGCAAAAAGGCAATCGAGCTGGCGTACAGCGAACTGGAAAGGGCAAACCAGTCTCTTGAAGAGACGGTTGAGCAGCGAACTGCAGAGCTTCGGGAAACCATAAGCCAGCTCACCAAGGCAAGGGATGAGCTTGAATCCGCCTATTCTGAAATGAAGCAGATGTACCACTCAAAAGCTGCATTTCTGCGGGCGGCCTCCCATGAACTCCGCACGCCGCTTACGGCTATCAAGGCAAACGTGGACTTCCTCTATTCATTTTACGCTGACTCCCTTGGAGAAGAAGGACGTGACATAATCAGGACTGTTCAGAAAAATATTAACAACATGCAGGCCATGGTGGAGGACATGCTTGAGATGGTGAGGCTTGACATTGGAGCCCTGCCCCTTGAAATAGAAGCCTTTCACCTGGCTCCCCTGGCAAGGGCCTGCATTAACGAGCTACAGGCACTTCAGGCAGAGATTCATGTTGAAATGGGCATTCCAGAATGGCTTGTGGTCAATGCGGACAAAACCAAAATTCATGATATGCTAATCAACATCTTGAACAACGCCTACCGTCACACTCCAGAAAAAGGAAGCGTGGTAATTTCAGCCGCGCTTGAAGGGCAGGATATTGTCATAAACATTTCCGACACCGGCGAAGGTATAGATGAAGAACACCTGAACCACCTGTTCGAACCCTTTTACCAGGCACATCAGGGCAAGGGAGGAACCGGCCTGGGACTTTCTATTGTTAAGAGCATTATTGACAGACACGGCGGCACCATTGAAGTTCAATCCAGACCTGGCAGAGGAACCACCTTTATCATTCGGCTTCCAGGGCAGCCGCCAGTATCTCCCAAACAGGACATGCATGCACCGAACCGGTGAGAATCCGACAACCGCTCAATCCAGGAGCAGTAAATTTTGGTGTTACTGTTCAGCGCAAAAACCAAAATTCCACCATTCATGCCGCAATAGTGTATTTATTTTATTCC
Source organism: Deltaproteobacteria bacterium (assembly GCA_015494395.1). GTDB lineage: Bacteria > Desulfobacterota > Dissulfuribacteria > Dissulfuribacterales > QOAL01 > S144-17. Next base: position 7,902 of record WGBG01000055.1, on the reverse strand, counting down.
TTATTTCAATGGGTTGTAAAAAATTCAAAAAAATTTTCAAAAAACCTCTTGCACACCTCTTTTTCATGCTTATATTAGCACTCGTCAATGACCGGTGCTAATACTGCTACCTTTACCTTGTCCCGGTCAAATCCTGATTATCAGAAACATAATCCCAATTTTATAAAAAGGAGTAGTTATCATGAAGATTCGTCCACTACACGATCGCATTCTTGTAGAGCGTATTGAAGAGGAAAACAAGACACCCGGCGGCATTATCATTCCTGACTCAGCAAAGGAAAAACCTGTTGAGGGTAAAGTTATAGCTGTTGGAAATGGAAAGATAGCTGAGAACGGAGAGGTTAAACCCCTTGATGTCAAGGAAGGAGACAAGATCCTGTTCGGAAAGTATGCAGGCACTGACATCAAGATTGGCGGTCAGGAATACCTTATCATGAGGGAAGATGACGTTCTGGGCATTATCGAAGACTAATCCCCGGTAACAGCAGGACACAACTGAAATTTGAGCGATTCACGGAATCACGGAGGTAAGTAAACAATGTCAGCAAAAGAAATTAAATATGATGTAAAGGCCAGAGAGTCCATTCTCGCAGGCGTTAACGCCCTGGCCAATGCAGTTAAGGTTACACTTGGTCCCAAGGGACGTAACGTAATCATTGAAAAGTCATTCGGTTCTCCTGTTATCACCAAGGACGGTGTTACAGTAGCCAAGGAAATCGAGCTTGAAGACAAATTCGCCAACATGGGCGCACAGATGGTGAAGGAGGTAGCCTCCAAGACAAGCGACACCGCTGGTGACGGAACCACCACAGCTACCATCCTGGCACAGGCCATCTACACAGAGGGCTCAAAACTGGTTGCAGCCGGCATTAACCCCATGGCCCTTAAGAGGGGTATTGACAAGGCGGTTGATGCAATGGTTGACAAGCTACGCTCCATCAGCAAGCCCACAAAGGACCAGAAGGAGATTGCGCAGGTTGGTACAATTTCTGCCAACAATGACCCAACCATCGGTAACATCATTGCCGAGGCTATGGACAAGGTTGGGAAAGAGGGAGTTATCACCGTTGAGGAAGCCAAGTCCATGGAGACAACCCTTGACGTGGTTGAGGGTATGCAGTTTGACCGCGGCTATCTCTCTCCCTACTTCGTAACTGATCCGGAGAAGATGGTCTGCTCCCTGGAAGACCCCTACATCCTTATCCATGAGAAGAAGATCAGCAACATGAAAGACCTTCTGCCTGTTCTTGAGCAGGTAGCCAAGATGGGTAAGCCCCTCATGATCATTGCAGAAGATGTTGACGGCGAAGCCCTTGCAACACTTGTTGTGAACAAGCTTCGCGGCACCCTCTCTGTATGTGCTGTAAAGGCTCCCGGCTTTGGCGACAGGCGCAAGGCAATGATGGAGGACATTGCAATCCTCACCGGCGGCACCATGATTGCCGAGGACCTTGGTCTCAAGCTTGAGAACGTAACTGTAAACGACCTGGGTACTGCAAAGCGCATTGTTGTTGACAAGGACAACACAACAATCGTTGACGGTGCCGGTGAGCGTGAGAAGATCGAGGGCAGGGTCAAACAGATTCGCGCCCAGATCGAAGAGACCACATCTGACTATGACCGTGAAAAACTCCAGGAGCGTCTTGCCAAGCTGATCGGCGGTGTTGCAGTAATCAATGTTGGTGCAGCTACCGAAACCGAGATGAAGGAGAAGAAGGCCAGAGTTGAAGATGCACTTAATGCAACCCGTGCAGCAGTTGAGGAAGGTATTGTTCCCGGCGGTGGCACCGCACTTATCCGCTGCCTGGATGCAATAGATAACATTGCAACAGATGATGAGGACGAACAGCACGGAATCAATATCATCCGCAGGGCTGTTGAGGAGCCGCTGCGCCAGATTGCTCTTAATGCCGGTCACGAGGGCTCAATCATTGTTGAGCAGGTCAAGAGCAAGAGCGGCAGTGAAGGCTTCAACGCAGCCAAGGGTGAGTACGAAGACCTTATGGAAGCCGGTATCATTGACCCAACCAAGGTTACCAGAAACGCACTCCAGAACGCAGCCAGTGTATCCGGTCTGCTGCTGACAACCGAGGCAATGATTGCCGAGGCACCAAAGAAGGAAGATGATGCCGCTGCCATGGGCGGAATGGGTGGAATGGGCGGAGGAATGCCTCCAGGAGGCATGATGTAATCAGCTCGTGATTTCACCCTGGGTTGACTAAATAAACAAAAAAAGCCCCTGTTGATTATTCAGCAGGGGCTTTTTTTGTTTTGAACCATCAGTCATTCACAAACACATCAACATCGTCCACAAGTTCACGCAACAGGCCTTCCGGTACTGAAGGCGCCTGCGCCAGTGCCATTGCGCGCATTATCAGAGCCGCCTCATCCTGGTCCACTATACCTGAAGGAACAGCCTTTTCATAAAGCCACACTCCGGCAGTTTCAGGACTTGGTGGCGTATCAAGATCAGCCCTAGCACCTGCCGCTGCAAGGAGTGAAGAGAGCAGCAATTCCACTGCCCCTTCCATGCACTGCTGTTCCACCAAAATGGCAGCAGCCCTGAATTTTTCCTCAGCAACCCTTGCCAGACGACTTGTTGACCCATCTGACTTATTCTGATCTTCCGGTTCATAAATCACCCTGGCTGATGTAACCGGTGATGCACCGGAAAGGCGCTCCAGTCCACTAAGCGTTCTCTGGTCAATAACCGCAACCGGCACCTGATCAGAAAGTTCCCTGACAAACTCATCATCCCGCGGATCAACATAATCAAGGACTACCATGACCCCCCCACCGGCCCCGAGAATTCGTTCTATTCGTGGCCCGAACTCCCTTTGAATCTCTTTGACACACTGGGTCACTGCCTGGTCCAGTTTATCATCATCGCCTTTTTTGGATGTTTTGGATTCACCACTATTAAAATCTGCCTTTCCATGTTCGTCTTCTTCTCTCTCCTCAGAAGGTCTCCGGCCTGAAACATCATGATCATTGGCAAGGTCATCAACAATCGTTTCAAGCAGCTTCTTGGAGATACCCACAACATCTTCGGTGGCATCTTCAGATATGACATTATCAAACAGATTTTGCTTGCCACTCACGAGTTTAAGCACATGCTCTTCATACGAATCCGCAGAAACCATGTTTATTATGAGGACCTTCCTCTTCTGGCCAAGTCTGTGCACCCTGGCATTTCTCTGCTCCAGTACGGCCGGGTTCCAAGGCATGTCCAGATTTACCAGTACGGACCCACTCTGCAGATTCAACCCGGTGCCACCTGCGTCTGTTGATACAAATACCTGGACACTGTCATCCTCCCTGAAACGCTCCATGAGTTCCCCGCGCTTTGCAGTAGGAACGCCACCATGAAGGCGAACAAAACCAACATTCATGCTGTGTAAACGGGCTTCCACCATGCGGGTCATGGCTTCCCACTGGGAAAACACGACGGCTTTCAGGCCTGAACCAATACAAAATTCTTCTATAATGGCTGCCAGCTCATCTATCTTCGGAGAACCCTCTGTCTCCTTGTCAACCAGGCCGGCTGCATTGCAGGCCATGCGAGCCTGCTGCAGGGCAGCCATGAGCCGGTTCTGCTCTGTTGGTGTCAGGGGCCTTTTCAAGGCAATACGGGACAGCGTGCCTGCCGCCTGCATGGCTGAATCATGGAGTTCCATCTGCTTGGGAGTCATTGCCACAGAGAGTTTTTTCACAATCCTGTCAGGCAACTGATCATGCACAAGCCTGCGATCCCTGCGAAGCATCACAGGTGCAATACGCCTGCGAAGCACTGAAAGATTCCGGTAACCCAGCACCTTGCCCCGTTCATCAGTTACATGAAAGTCCACCATGTATCTCCATAGCGGCCCAAGGATCCTGGGGTCCACCACCTGCATGAGGCTGTAGAGGTCTTCAAGCCTGTTTTCAAGGGGTGTCCCGGACAAGACAAAGGCATACCTGCTCTGAATGAGCTTCACTGCGTTGGCTATCTTTGTCCGCCAGTTCTTGATACGCTGGGCCTCATCAAGGATCATAAGGTCCGGAGCAAGCATCTCGTTGATCACAGAAAGGTCCCGAAGGACAAGTTCATAGTTGGCGATAAAAAAGGCGCAATCCCGTCTGTACTGAACGGCCCTGGTCTCAGGTGGTCCCTGAATAATCTGGCAGTCAAGGCCTGAAAAACGCTCTATCTCCCTGGCCCACTGATGTTTGAGCGAAGCAGGACAGATTATGAAAGTCTTTTTTGCCCCCTCGTGTTCACGGAGCCATACAGCCGCTGAAATTGCCTGCAGTGTCTTGCCAAGGCCCATGTCATCTGCAAGCAGGGCGCGTCCAGTGCCTGCAAGAAAGGCCACACCCTCCACCTGGTATGGATAGAGTTTTGCATGTATGCCCGGTATTCTTCCCCGTGTACTTGACAAAATCCCCCTTATCTCAGCAACCCTGGCCTCCCTTGCGGCAATTGAAGCCAGATGGCGAACATGCTGTAGCACATCATGCCCCACATGAATGTCCGGGCGTTCCTCCACATCCTGAGAAAACCGGAAAAAATCTTCAGGAATACGCCTCTTGAACACACCATCACTATCAAAATAGCTGTTAAGAAGCGGCTGGATCTCATCACCCGCAGCACCCCTGCGCCCAAGTCGTATAAAAGGCCCGTTACTTGACTCCCATAAAAGATACACATAGGCAAAAGGAGGAGGAGCCTTTCTCAATTCCTGAAAGTCAGGGCGTTTTGATATGTTGTGCAGCACCGCCTCTATATGCTTGCACGTCCCGAGCTGGTTGTTGGCAAAATCAGGACAGGTGCAGATATTTGCCCGTCGATTCAGGGAACGCACGGTAACCGTATACTTCATGGGGAAATGGGTGGTGGATGTAACAGACCAGGCACGCCACTCCCCAAAACAGGAGCTTTCAGTCACAGGCTCAACGCGCACCTCTGAACGCCCACGTTTTATCCGGTCCCGCAGGGCCATATCGGTAGCCGTCATCAGGCGGTCTGTTTCATCTACCTGGTCTGAATAGGACAAAAGCAGGGCCACTACATGGAGGCATGCCGATTCGGTATCGCAGTTCCCACACGAACAGCGGTAAACAAGGTTGGCGTTTTCATCCAGCTCAATCCTTGTTTCATGGGGAAGCATCTCTTCATTATCATGCTCCATACTGCCCCAAAGTACACGGGCAACCGGATCATGTCCCATATCAAGCACCCTGTGATCCTTGAAGAATGCGAGACCGTCCCTTATAGCCGATTCTTCAGCTATCCGGGCCATTGCCTCGCTGTCAAAGAAAAACGGGTCCACATTGGCATTTTTTTCTTGATTTTTCATAAATATAATCTCTCTGTTTTTAATTTTGATGGGTATATATATTTCCAATCGCTGCTTACCGCAATTGCGGACAGTGAAAAAATGGTTTATGCAAAAACTTCTGAATGGTTGGTTAAAAGTTAAAAGTGAATAGTGAAAAGTTAAAAGTTGAGGAAGGGGACATTTTGGGTAAATCGGTTCTGAGAGATAAGAGTTATGCCTTTGCGATACGGATTGTGAAGTTATCACGATTCCTGATGGATGAGAAAAGGGAATTTGTGTTGAGCAAGCAGATTCTGAAAAGCGGAACTGCGATTGGTGCATTGATTCGGGAGGCTGAATTTGCTTAGAGCAAAGCCGATTTTGTCAGCAAGATGAACATTGCGTTAAAAAAGGCGAACGAAACCGATTATTGGATTTCCATATTGAAAGACACCGATTTTATCACCAATGATCAGTTTGCAAATTTACATTCCGATTGCAGGGAATTACTCGCCATGCTGATCTCAACGGTAAAAACAGGTAAAAACAAATAACCAACACCCTTAACTGTTCACTTTTAGTTTTTCACTGTTAACTGTTCATTTTTCACTTTATAGAAAAATATCCCGATTAAACTAACAAGTATCAATATATAGACTGTCCTCCAAATTATAAAACCCCAAGCGTGGTACGGATCAAATATGCTTGCCTATTCAAAAAGCGGTGTGGTTGTAGGAATCCAGGCATTTCCTGTTGAAATAGAGGTGGATGTCTCCTCAGGGCTTCCAGGTTTTAACATGGTTGGACTTCCTGAAGGCGCGGTGAGGGAAAGCCGGGAACGGGTAAAGGCTGCCATAAAAAACAGCGGTTTTCCATTTCCTACCCGCAAGATAACAGTCAACCTTGCACCTGCTGACATCAAGAAGGAGGGCACGGGCCTTGACCTTCCGATTGCTGCTGCACTTCTCTGCATCGCAGGAATTATACCCCAGGACAGGTTGCAGAACTTCTGCCTCGCCGGAGAACTCTCACTTGATGGCACCATCAAGCCGGCACGCGGAGTGCTTCCCCTATCACTGGCATCAAGAAGCTGGGCAATTGAAGGACTCATAATTCCAAGGGAAAACGCATCTGAGGCAGCGGTTGTGCCGGAGACAAAAGCCTTTCCTGCCGGGCATCTTTCAGATATAGCAGATTTTTTTAACGGCACCAGGGAGATAAGGCCGCTGCGGGTAAATCCCGCAGAACTTATGGAGAAAACCAGCGGAGATGACGTTGATTTCAGGGATGTTATTGGTCAGGAACATGCCAAACGCGCCCTGGAGGTGGCTGCCGCTGGAAGCCACAACGTCCTTATGACCGGGCCTCCTGGCTCGGGAAAGACCATGCTTGCACGAAGGCTCCCCTCCGTTCTTCCCCCACTCACCTTTGAAGAGGCACTTGAGACCACTGCCATTTACAGCGTTTCAGGGCTGCTCTCTCCGGAAACCCCGCTGGTGGTCCGCCGTCCCTTCTGCACTCCTCATCACACTATCTCAGATGCAGGGCTTATTGGAGGCGGCACAATTCCACGCCCCGGCCAGGTAAGCCTTGCACACAACGGGGTCCTGTTCCTGGATGAGCTTCCTGAATTCAGGAAAAACGTGCTTGAAGGCCTCAGGCAGCCCCTTGAAGACGGCTCTGTAACCATCTCAAGGGCTGCCCTCACCGTCTCCTTTCCGGCAAACTTTACCCTTGTCGCCGCTCAGAACCCATGCTCCTGCGGGCATGCAGGAGACCCCATGCGGCCATGTTCCTGCACACCGGCGCAGATACAGCGCTATCGCTCACGCATATCCGGCCCGCTTCTTGACCGCATGGACATACAGATGGATGTTCCGGCAGTGCCATTTAACGAGCTCAGTGATGCAAGGCGGGGCGAAAGCTCTGCAGTTATTGCCGAAAGAGTGGCTGCAGCACGAAAAATTCAGTCTGAAAGGTTCAGTAAAAATTCCATACATTGCAATGCCCAGATGTCTGCATCAGACATTGAAAAATATTGCAAACTTGACAAGAAAAGTAGGACATTCCTTCAGCAGGTTGCAAAAAAACTTGCATTAAGTGCCCGGGCATTTCACAGAATAATAAAAATATCACGTACCATCGCAGACCTTGAAGGCTCCAGGGATATTGCCATCTCCCACCTTGCAGAAGCCGTACAGTACAGAAGCCTTGACAGGGAACGCATCTAAGCTTTTTCACTGCCCTATTCGCTTAAGATACGAAGGAGGCCAAGGGGAAGGCTAAAAATCCTTTGTGTCCTTCGCGCCCTTTGCGGTTCAGCTTTTTTTAGGTAAAATCAACACCATGAAACACAACAAACTCTCTCTGGTGGGCACCCTGCACCTATACAGAGAGGCAGGTCCGGCGTTGGATGAACTGCTGCACTCCCTTGCCCCTGAGGTCATAACTGTTGAGATAAGCCGTTTTTCATTAAAATTCCGGCAACGCGCAATGCCTGTATGGTTCACGGTACTTGCCCGGAATCTCGGCTGTATTTCTCCCGGCAAGAGGGGACACGCAGGCATCAGGCTGCTGATGAGGCAGTTAAGGATTCCATACG
>WGBG01000054.1 GCA_015494395.1 Deltaproteobacteria bacterium | reverse complement strand
CTGGGGTCCCGTTCCAGAAGTTACCGATTATGGCCTTGGGCTGAAACCGGTAATGGTTTGAACCGCCCGCTTCGCTCAAGACGCAAAGGGCGCAAAGGAATTAAGTTGTTCAGGGGTGGATTGTTTGGGCATTAGAACCTGTGCAGGAAGGCGGGTATAAATAAAAAAGTCCCTCTGCATGGGGTTGCAGAGGGACTTCGTGGACTTTGTTTATCTGGGGGAAAAATTTCCCCTGGACAGAACCTGTTGAAGTTAACTTGCTGTTACTCTGGCCTTTTGAGGTTCAGCTTCTTGCGGGTAACGCCTGCAATACCGATGAGGCCAATACCAAAGAGGATCATTGTGGCTGGTTCTGGGACTGGGGCAATCTGTGCGTCAAAGGAAGTCGTCCCTTGTCCTTGAATGATCACAGCAGTCATGGACAGGGTAAAAGGAGCGGTCGCATTACCACTAATGTCTGCCATTAAAAGAGATTCGGCACCAGAGAAAGCCGGTCCAATACGGTTCATTTCATCCCACGAAATATCTATCGTAGTTCCATTGATTTTGGCGTAAAAATCTACACTACCGGCAGTAGTTCCCCCTATCGATGCCTCAAATCCCTTTATGGCCGCGTTAAGGTCATTGAAATTGGCGTATGTATCTTCAACAGTTACCGCAAGGGTTCCACCTACTTGCCCTTGTATAGTAGGTACCCAGTCGACAGTTAATGAAAACATATCAAGCACGGGATAGAAGATGGAGCCCACAGCAGGTGCAGAAGTGCCAGCTAGGGTGGCTATATCCCAATGTCCTATAGCCCCACTAACTATGGTTCCGGAATACATTACATAGCCATCCATCGGGGATAGGTCATTGTTGGTATCGCCGTCCAATACCGTTAATTCCGTACTGTTATCATTACCATCATTGAATGATATGGAAAGCGCCATTGCACTACCAGCCCACACCATAGTTACGGCAAAGATAATTGCCAACATTCTTGAACACATTTTTAACATCATCATTCCTCCTTTAATTTATGAATCGTAAACTTAAAATTTTCCAGCAATCGTATAGACATCTGCATAATGCCTTGTCTTGCAAATTAAAAACTGCCTTGAACTTTAAAACCTGAATCTTTCTCCTTACCCCGACTTATTCACCTCCTTTCCCGCACTCCATAACAATCATTTGATGAGTTTATAAGCAATAAACATGCCAGTTTATATTTTTAAAAAATGCCCTTAAAAACCGCATTTGAGGCCATTTTTTTGAAATTTTGGTGGTTTTTTGAAGGAAAAGATTTACATAAGTGGAAATGTTTTACATAACGGTAAATCGTCTACTCCGCTTTCAGTTCCAAAATTTCAGGAGTAGGGTGCGCACTGCGCACCATAGAATTTTCACGGTGCGCAGTGCGCACCCTGCGTGGGATGACAGAAAACCGGGCAGTTATTTCTGGACAGCGCCCTGGATGTGTCACGTGTCGTCGTTGCTGTTGCGATTATATGGACCAGGCGCTATGCTTGATGAGGCGGATATTGATAGATTGACAGTGGCAAACCGGCAGTTTATGTATATTTTTTTCATATAGATATCGCAGAAGAAAATTTTTGCCATCCCCGAAACAGAAATGAATGACAGTTTTCAGTTGAGCACAGCGTGGTTTGAGTTAAAAACAGGATGAAAAATGATGGTTTCAAACAATCCGCTAAGGCGGGATTGGCAACATGGCATGACAGTTGCTCAATGCTGTCCGTGCTTTTTCTCATTTTATTAACCGCCTCAATTCTCATCGCATCAAATTCCCAGGCTACTCATGCGTATATCTCAGAATCTCCCAGTGCTCAGGCACTGCCAAAATGGGAACTCTTTGAGGAAATAGAACGCAAAACTCCTGTTGATAACCACAGGGCAGTGGTCCTGTATGACAATCTGCATTTCCGGCATGGCCGGATGGATGAGGATCGTCCAATATTCGGCAAGGGATGCCAATGTCTTGTCCCCGCGGATATTATAAATATCAACCTGAACATGACATATCTCTTTCATGGCCCGGCGAGGCCTGCCGGTGACATGCTGGGAGAGCTTATTTATGCCAATATAGAGCTTAAAAAGATGCTCGAACAGTACGAAAAGATACGCAAGACTGCAGTTGAGATTGCTGAAATGGCCGGCACCCCCTCACTTCTTGACAGTCCCTTTTCCATATACATGCCTGCCATACAGTTTGATACAAAACTTGATTCCGGCAGTGTGAATCATACTTCTGTCCATGAGAGAACCACTGAAAAGCAATCTTCTTCAAGTAAAAGGCCTGTTTCCGTTACTGCAAAAATGAAGTGGGTTTCAAGTTTTATCAACAGGTCAATGGTAAGTTCTTTTACCATGCCGAAAGTTCCAGCTACCAACACTGAAGAGAAGCCAGGCGAGGAATCCATTGATACAACTGCCCCACCTTTTGCCGGAATTGTTACTCCGGAAAAATTTTTGAATATGGCAACGCGCGCAAAGATCAATATGCCAGGGCAGCATGGCATTTTAACACCTGGCTCCCCTCAAAGTCACAGGCAGGGTGTCAACAGGGATGAAATAGATAAAAAGCGACAGCAGAAAAGAGTGGAGCCGGAGATGACCGGGGAGCTTCCATGGTGGATAAAGGCCCCCTCTGAATTTATTACCTACTGTATGAATAACAAGGTGGAGGCAGGGATCATGCTGCTGTTTTTTATCTTTTTCCTGAACCTGGTAGGCGCTATTTTCAGGCGGTGATCAATGTCTTTTTATGAGATGTACTGTTGGAAGCAGATGGACTTTCTGCCTTTTCTGCCAGAGAGAAATCACCAATTCAGGCTGATATTTACCATTTTTTTCATTTTTCTGTTCGTTGCTGTTACTGGCTGCAGCCTGCAGGAAGATCAGGACTGGTCCGATTCTGCAAGGCGGGCAGAAGATTGTTACCGAAATGGTGATTATTTTTGTGCTGCCAGTGAGTGGGGCAAGATTGCGGATCAGGGAAAGGCTGATGCCTATGTATATGAGCAGCTTGGGAATGCCTATGAAAAGCTTGGCAATTTGTCTGCCGCTCTGGGAGCCTTTGAAAAAAGTGTGCAACTTTCCCCTGACAATGTTCCGGCGCTGGAAAACAAGGCGGAGCTTGAGATCTTTTTTGCTGACACCCACTCTGCCTCCCAGAGCCTGAAACAGCTTGAAAAACTTGGAAGGTCGTCACAGTACTATATTTTAAGTGGAGACCTGCTCTGTCTCCAGGGCAAGTATGCAGAGGCGGAAGAAAAATACCGTACGGTTCTGTCTATTGAAAAAGATAACCTGAAGGCCCTGGCACGCCTTTCCTTCTGTATGCTTTATCTGGGCAGGGACAAGGAGTCTCAGGCACTTTATAAAAAATTGGCAAGGCATGGCAGGGATAATGTAGAGATCCAGGAAGCTCTTGGGAGGTACTGGCAGATAAGGGGTAATATTGAGAAGGCGGAGCGTTTTCTTAAACATGCTGCCGAACTGGAGCCGGACAATATGTCATTAAAGGTAAGGCTTGGGCAGTTTTATATAGATACCGGCCAGTATCCCAGTGCCCACGTCCTCTTTGATGCCCTGAGTTCATCTGACCCTGAAAACACCTTTGCAAAGAAGATGCTTGTTGAAACAAGCCTGCTTGCAGGGGACATGAAATCTGCAGAAAAAGAACTTGAAACGCTTTCTGCAGATGAGAAAAATGAACTGGAATTTGCCGTTCTTGAAGGGAAATACAACCTCCTGATGCGTAATCTGCCCCAGGCCGTTTCCTGTTTTCAGCAGGCCCTTGAGCAGGAGCCGGATCTGGTCGTTGCGCATTATCTGCTTGGGGTAACATATCTTTCCATGGGTCATGGCAACCTTGGCAAAAATGAACTCATAAAGGCCCTTGCCCTGGATCATACATTCTGCGATGCAGAACTTGCCCTGGCTGGTTTTTTTTATAAACAGGGGAAATATGACATCGCTGCCCAATATGCAAACAGGGTTAAGGAGAAAGAGCCTTACAATCCACGGGCCTTTCTGCTGCTGGGGGCAATTCATATGGCAACGGGCAATTTGAAACAGGCGGCTGTAATGTACAGGACAGCAGAGGCATTGAATCCTGAACTTGATATCCCCGAATATTATGGTGCGGTGATTGCTGCATCGGTGCCCGGAGCAAAAGAGGCCAAGGTGCTGTACCAGAGATTTCTGGAACAGTGTCCTGAATGCCTTGATGCTGTCTATGATTACGCAATGCTCCTTGTTGCCAGGGGAGATACCAGGGATGCTGAACAATTCATAAACAGGAAGATTTCCCGGGAGCCTGATAATCCCTGGCTCCATGTGATTGCAGGGGAAGTTTTTGTGAAACTTGATGATGATGGCAGAACTATTGATGCGTTCAAGAGGGCTGTGGAGCTTTTGCCTGATATGTCCTATGCTTATCGCAGACTCATTACTCTCATGTCCCCACAGCCATCCCGGCAGAAACAGCTTGAAACGCTTATGCTTGAGGCAACCACCAGGGAGAAGTGCAATGTCCCGGATGTGTATCTTGCGCTGTCGCGCATTTATGCATCTACCGGCAGGGAGAAACAGGCAATAGATATCCTTGAGCAGGCAAAGGCACGCATGCCTGGTAATGTTGATATTGTCAATAATCTCGCATGGTACTATCTCATGCCCGGGACCAGAGACGTTTCAAAGGCGTTTGCCCTTGCAATAGCTGTTAATGAGCAGTTTCCTGACCGAACAGATGTTATGGATACCCTGGCATGGGTCTATTATTTCAAGGGGATGTACACCCAGGCCCACTGGTTGTTGGAGGCGTGCCTTGAACGGGGAGATAAAAGCCCTGTAATACATTATCATCTTGGAATGGTATATGCTGCAGAGAAGAGGTTTGATGATGCCCGCAGACACCTGCTCCTGGCAAAAGAGGCCTCAGAAGACCCATATATCTCAGCGAATCTTTCAGAAATCAAAGCCACTCTTGAAAAAATCGTCAGGGAAAAAGAAAAACAGCGCCAATCTGCAGATTGAAATATGACTACACGGTTTTTGAAGAATTAGTGTGCGCATACCTTTAATCTGCTATCTATCCAATCGGGAGTCTGCAATGCCTGTAACCAGAAAAAAATCGCAGGAATTATTTTCTTATAGCGATTACACTCGGTGGCCTGATGATGAACGATGGGAAATCATCTCCGGGCAGGCGTACAGTATGAGCCCTTCTCCCTCTGTCAAGCACCAGAGAATTGTCAGTAATTTCGATTTCCAGTTTCATTGCCGTCCAAAGGACAAATGTTCTCACTTTATTGCCCCAATGGATGTAGTTCTCGATGAGTTCAATGTTGTTCAACCTGATGTTTTTGTCGTGTGCGATCCGGATAAAATTACCCATGAAAATATACAGGGGGCTCCTGATCTGATTGTTGAAGTGGTGTCGCCATCTACTGAAATAAAGGATCGCAGGGAAAAGAAAAATCTTTACGAGAAATTTGGAGTGGGGGAATATATTATTGTCTTTCCGGAAAGGGAATATCTGGAGCGTTATCTGCTTGTTAATCAAACTTATGGAGCACCGGAAATTTTTAACTGGGACGAGACGCTTACACTTATGACGTTTCCCGGCTTTACAATAAAATTATGGGAGATTTTTGAAAGGGAGCCGGATTTGCAGGAAGGCGATGCTCAAAAATAGTGCAAATTAAAAAAGGCACTTACGCCATAAAACGCAAGTGCCTGAATATTCTGGTGGGCCGTCAGGGAATCGAACCCCGAACCTATTGATTAAGAGTCAATTGCTCTGCCAATTGAGCTAACGGCCCCTTGAGCACGGGCACTCTTTACCATATATCAGGTTGTTGTCAAGAGATAGCCTGATATTTTTTGGTGGTTCGGT
>WGBG01000053.1 GCA_015494395.1 Deltaproteobacteria bacterium | reverse complement strand
GTGGAAAAAGGTAATGGGTAATAACCCTGCAGAGTTTCAAAAAGGCGACAACTATCCTGTTGAAAATGTATCCTGGGATGACGCTCAGGAGTTTATAAAAAGGCTCAACAGGCAGAGCCTTGGCAGGAAATATCGCCTGCCAACAGAAGCTTAGTGGGAGTACGCTGCAAGGAGTGGTGGCAGGAAGGAGAAGTACGCGGGCGGCAGTGACATTGACCGTCTTGCGTGGTATGACCATAATTCAAGTTGTCATACCCACCCCGTAGGCACAAAGGCTCCTAATGGCCTTGGCATATATGACATGAGCGGTAATGTGTGGGAGTGGTGCCAGGATTGGTACGGCGAGCAATATTACAGGAACAGCCCCCGTAACAATCCGCAGGGACCGTCATCCGGCTCGGACCGCGTGGTTCGCGGCGGCTGCTGGAACGGCTGGCCCATGTTCGTTCGCTCGGCCGGCCGCGGCATGATCAGGCCTGCCTACCGCTACTGCCATCTGGGCTTCCGGCTCGCCCTGCCCCCAGGTCAGGCAGGCAGGTGAGGTTTGTCAAATTGCAATTGATGAGTCATACATCACGGCATCCAGCGCGTCCTTCAGGGACGAATGCGAGCAGAGGACATGATGGCATGACGGGCAGAAAGGCAGGTAACTTTTCAACCACGCAAAAAATACGGGAGTACATGGGGCTTGGCCCCTGCCGAATTTAAAATATGCCCAAATTTAATACCAACCATACTTCTCTCCCGGGCGCAGGCTCCATTATGCCGTGAACCAGCGGTTAGATTTTACAAGAGGCTTCCTCCCTGGCCAGGGGAAACAGCACCCGAAGTTTTATCCTGCTCCTGTCGGCTTTATAAGCTCCCGAACCCTCTTGACCTCTGCCTCCTTGGCATCAATGGCGTCACGGAGCAATAAATCCAACTCCCGAAGCTGCGCGTCTATCCGGCTTTCCAGTTCCCGCAGCCCATTTTTCAGGTCCTGCCCGGTTGCATCGTCCCTTACAAAAAAACGGCCAATATGCGTATTGGCTGCAAAATGAGCGTTGTAAATCCTGTTTTTTCCCTCAAGTCCCCTTGTTACCTCCTCAAGATTCCTTATGCAGTCATCGAGCCTGGTGGTAATTTTTTCAAACTCACTGGTGCGGACTTTAAGCTTTCGCCTCTCCTGCTCGAGCTTCTCATCATGTTCACTCCATTTTTCCTCCAATGCCGCGTGTAACCTGGCAGACATTGCAAGCAGTCTGCCTGTATCGTCTTCCTGTTCAAGGGCATTGAGGCTCCTTTCCACCTCTTCACTCGCTTCCTTGAGCCGCGCATGTTCCTGCTCAAGCTGTTCAAGCTCCGGGACGCGTGCCAGTGTGGACTCCTTCAGTTGCTCTATCTCTTCCTTCAGCCTGGCAATGTTTTCAGGAGAGACGCGCCTCTCCAATTCCCTGAGTTCCTGGAGTTTGCCCTGCATTTCTTTCACATCTTTATCCGCACGGCGAAGTTCATCCTCTCTAGCAGAGAGGGCCTCCAGGGAAGGTTTCAACTCGTCGCCCTTTTTGACCAGTTCAGATATGTCCCTGTCCAGTTGCTGAAGCCGTTTTTCAAATTCCTGCCCCTTGAGTTCATCTTCCAGATGGGGAAGCGCCTTTCCAAGGAACGCATTGCAGGAGCGTGCCAAGTCCTGGTATTCAAGAAAGAAATCAGTCAGTACTGCGGTTCCTGCTACAGCCTTTAATTCCCTGTCTCCAGGCCCTGCTCCTTGCACGAGCATCCTTGCCAGTTCAAGCATTCGGAGGCATTTATCCTTGTCCGAACCCGATGACTCCGCCAAGTCCAGCAATCTTCTGGCATCAATGATAGAGTTACTGTCCATTTTGAGCCCTGTTCTCCCTATGTGTCGTCTTCAATTACCAGACCGATTATGTTTTCAAGAAGGTCTCCAACCGGGGTTTCACGTACTTCCCCTGATGCGTCCCTGGCGTGCATGGTAAAGAAAAAATTTTCATCAACAGAAAAGCCTATTTCCCACCTGTTTCCCGCTCTTTCCAGGTTAGGCAAAAGCTGATCAATTGACTTGTCAAGCTCAAAATATCTCCTGTCCCGGTTGTCACCGAAAAATACCTTTATGCTCACCTTTCTGGATGTTCCAGGACCATCCGGCATGGACACCCTGACAGGACTATCAAGGTAAACCGGTGATACGCATTCTGACATCTTGACTCCCTTTTTCAGGATCACTTTATCGTATTCCTTGAAGATACCGCCCATATCCCTCTTAAGCCTGAGTCCCATGCTCATGGGACACAGGGGATCAATGTCCACCAGGCCGTTGGCCACGGCCCCGGCCCCCTTGGATATTGCAAGGCAACTGTCAGTCAGGTTAAAACACGAATCAAAACGCGGATCACCTTCGGAATTTGCCTGGAAATACTCCCTGATTCTGTTTTCCACAAGCCAGAACGAGCTGAACCCACCCACCATGATGACCTTGAACCTGTCCCTGTCCGCTGGATCAACATTGTGGGTACTGAAATAACCTGAAATTTCATCAAGTGACCGAATGAAATCGGGTTCTATAACCTGTTTGAAGGCGGTCACAAAATCACTGGCACGAAACCCCATGCTGTCAATGGAGAAGAGTGTCTTGTCAATAGAGCTGTCCCGGAGGTAATGTTTCAGGCATGGGTCAATTTTTATGCCTTTTTTCTTTATCTTAAGATCTTCAAACTCCTGCATCAATTTAATGAATTGGCCCTCATTTCTGGACAGTGGCCTGTTATCGTGTTCCCTTTGGTAAACGGACTGCACCACAGCCTCGTCAAATGCAACCCCTGCTTTGCCGAATGTGTGCTGGTCGCGTCCCTTGCCCGAGCATTCCAGTACGGTGATCACGCCCTCTTCTATCCTGGAAAGGCTCAGATCCAGAGTCCCTCCGCCATAATCACACACCATAACATGGCCATTGAACCACTTTCCCCTTGTCTTGTGATATTCATGTGCAAAGTACGCGGATGCAGCTACAGGTTCGCTGAGAAGCCTCTTTAACGGCAGACCAAGCTCCCGACATCTTGCCCTTAACTCCTGACGCGCAAGGTAGCCCGCATTCCTGTTGTCGCTCTCTGTTATCCATATCTGGGGCACGGTTATGATGATTCCCTCGATCTCTGAATAAGCTGGTTCTTCAGTCCTGAAACTATCTATCAGCTTGCCAATAAAATCCCTTGCACACTGCCCTGGTAGTTTGTCAAGAAAGCCGTATTTTTCCAGACGCTCCCTGTCCCTTTCTCCAAGCAGCATCTTGAACCTGTCATAGACGTAGAAATCTTCATCAAGCATGCACGACCGCGCCACAGCGCCTATGGCAAACTCCCCCTCCTGGTTATAGGCTATCACCGTGGGTATATAAGATTGCCCCCCAGCACCTCCCATGCGGAAGCAATCTATCAGATCTTTTTCTCTATGATAGTAACTGAGGATGCTGTTTGTTGTACCAAAATCAAGCCCCAGGTTTTTCATTATCCTCTCTCTCCTTATCAAGTGCGCTACATACTTTAAGCCGGTATGTCCCCGGGAGCAATGTAAACAGCCCTGGGCTGCCAGGCTCAGGGCGAGAATCCATGGCACGCAGCCTATTGGCCTGCCGGATTTAACACCTCTCCTCACACACCATGCGTGAGATGTTCCGCTCCTCTTCGTCAAGGTTTATTCCCACAATGATCATCTCACTATTGAGGTAATCATCAGACCGTATCTTTTCAAAAGTTGATATTCCAACGGGCAGTTCAATGAATCAGTTCTCCTGTTACAGAGAGGCGCAGACGTGTTTCCTGAACTTCAATCGTCTGACAACGCCGTGGATGCCTATGGTGCCATTTTAGAATTCGACAGGGGCAAGCTCCCTGTACCCCCGTATTTTCCTGTCTTCCCTCAAGGACGCGCTGGATGCCGTGATGTATGACTCATCAATTGTAATTTAACAAACCTCACCTGATCGTCTGATTTAGGATAGAGCAAGCCTGAAGCCGACATAGTCGAAGCGGTTGGAAGGCCTGAATCCGCCGCGGAAAGTCGAACATACGTACTTGGGTCCGCTGACCCAGCCGCCGCCGCGAGCTACGCGGTACGTACCGGAGGATGGCCCCGCTGGATTGTTGCGGGGACTGTTGCTGTAATAATCCTCGTCGTACCAGTCCTGGCACCATTCCCAAATGTTGCCGCTCATGTCGTATATGCAAAGGCAGTTAGGAGCCTTTTGGCCAACGGGATGTGTATGATTGCCGGATTTTTTGCCATACCATGCCACATGGTCAATATCGTCGCCGCCTGCGTACTTCTCCTTCCGGCCACCACTCCTTGCAGCGTACTCCCACTCAGCTTCTGTTGGCAGGCGATATTTCCTGCCAAGGCTCTGCCTGTTGAGCCTTTTTATAAACTCCTGAGCGTCATCCCAGGATACATTTTCAACAGGATAGTTGTCGCCTTTTTGAAACTCTGCAGGGTTATTACCCATTACCTTTTTCCAC
>WGBG01000052.1 GCA_015494395.1 Deltaproteobacteria bacterium | reverse complement strand
TGCACCAACACCTCGGTATCAGACCGGGTACGGAAACAGTGGCCTTTCTGTTCCAACTCCCGGCGAAGTTCAGGATAATTAAAGATCTCCCCGTTGAAAATCACCCAGACAGTCTTATCTTCATTGGCTATGGGCTGCCAGCCGCCTTCAAGGTCTATTATGCTGAGCCTTGCATGGGCAAGCCCGGCCCTGGGCTCACACAGAAAGCCATATCCGTCAGGTCCCCTATGGGTTACAGGCCAAATCATACGCTCCAGACATCGCTGATCAGGCTCCTCTGGATAAAAATTAAAATAACCGGCTATGCCGCACATGTATCAAGCTTTAGTATTCAGGAGAGGATGGGAAAAATCTACAACTAACTGAAGAGAATGTATGTTGCATAATGGAGGCATGCTACCGCCATCAGGGTGTAATGAATGCACTCTGTCTTTTTTACCACTTGACTTGAATGTCAAGACAGCACATGTAAAAATTTACCTGCCAGTAGGAATGATAAATATACCATACCCCGTTCTAAAAGGGTACTGTTCCCACAGAGTCATTCCCTATGGGTAATATCATTCCTTCTGCCTTCAATTCTTTTCGGCACATCCAGTAAAATTCATCATTAAATCATTTGATATTGTGTCATAAGTATGTATGCTTAAGTGTTAATGTATAAATCCCGATAAAGAAAAATAGCAGCAACAAACACCAAAGCACAAATCCTGAAACCATGAACACTTTCAAGGAACAAGGAATAATTTCTTACAAAAATACTACTATTTCCCGCAGGCTGTTTATGAAAGGACTTGCAGCTACTGCGCTTTTTGCCGGGGTTTCATCACATTACAAAACTTGCGAAGCATCTGTGGGCAAATGCTTAAAGGGTACACCAGATGATACGCTATCCTTCCTTCACACGCACACAGAAGAAACCCTGACCATTCCCTATCCACTGCCACAGAATTCTGCACACTCCATCATGCAGGACGTTAACTACTTCCTCAGAGATTTCAGAACCGGTGACGTGCATGACATTGACCCGGAACTCCTGGACATCCTGTTCCAAATCAAGCACAGGACAGGCGGCAAGACATTC
Source organism: Deltaproteobacteria bacterium (assembly GCA_015494395.1). Taxonomy (GTDB): domain Bacteria; phylum Desulfobacterota; class Dissulfuribacteria; order Dissulfuribacterales; family QOAL01; genus S144-17. The sequence goes on along the minus strand of WGBG01000052.1, from coordinate 2,596 downwards.
CAGGTAATTTCCGGTTACCGCTCGCCTGCCACAAACCGCATGTTAAGAAAACGGAGTCATGGTGTTGCAAAACACAGCCTGCACATGTCAGGAAAGGCCATTGATATACGGCTTACAGGAGTCAAGACACTGACAGTAAGAAATTGTGCACTGGCACTGAAAAAGGGAGGAGTGGGATATTACAGAAGGTCGGACTTTGTACATGTGGACAGCGGGCGTTTTCGGTACTGGTAGTTTAGCTTTTCAACTTTGCGCTTCAGTTTTTTGGACCGCCAGCTTAATTCCAGGACGCCAGGAACGCAAAGAACAACGCCATTGATAAACTTTGAGCTTTGAGCCTTGAGCTTCGAGCTTATAGCCCTTAGCGTTCTTCGCGGTTCAGCCTTTTGTATTTTTACACTTTGAGCCTTCAGCGTTGAGCTTCGTGCTTATAAACATGGCATCCCCATAACTGTAAAACCTGTATCTCTCCCGTATAGCCTTCCGGTATGCATACAGAATCTGCTCTCTACCGGCAAATGCAGATACCAGTATGAGCAGGGATGATCCGGGAAGGTGGAAGTTTGTAAGCATGCAATCCACTATCCTGAACTCAAACCCCGGCATTATGTACAGTGAGCACTCCCCTTCCCTGTGAATCAGCTTGCCTTCACTGCTAGACGCCCACTCAAGAGACCGCACAGAAGTTGTGCCAACTGCAACAATCCTCCCGCCCTGCTCCCTGGCATGATTTACTATGTTGCAGGTCTCTTCGGGAACAACAACATACTCCGAATGTATCCTGTGATCCCTGATATCTGGTGTCCTGACAGGTGCAAAGGTACCGTAGCCTACGTGAAGTGTTATGTGGGCCAAATTTATTCCCCTCTTCTTCATACGCGCAATCACACTGTCTGTAAAGTGAAGCCCTGCAGTTGGCGCTGCCACAGACCCGGTCTCACTTGCATAAACTGTCTGGTATCGAGATACGTCTTCCGGGTCCTTATCCTTCCGCCTGATATATGGGGGTAAAGGCATCCGGCCATATTTTTTAAAAGCAGCCTCAATTCCCCCTGGCGTATAAAGTTTTACCTCAGTGCTGCCATTCTCCAGCCTTTCAACCACTTCAAGTTGAAGATTATCACCTATAGATATGACTTCACCCTGTCTTAATGGCTTTGAACTTCGCGTAAGGGCCCTTGCCAGCCAGCCGTCCCCTGATTTTACCGGATAATGAAGAAGAAAAATCTCTACCTTGCCCCCGGTTTTTCTGCGTCCGTGCAGCCGGGCAGGAAAGACCCTGGAATTGTTCATTACAACACAGTCCCCTGGGTGCAAGAGATCAGGAAAATCGCTGAACTGCATGTGGGCAATCTCGGCCCTGTCAGCGTCAAGCACCATTAACCTGGATTCATCACGTTTTGAGACAGGGTACTGGGCTATAAGCTCCTGGGGAAGGTCATAACTGTATGCAGAAAGGGAAAACTGGTCATCCATCGAGCAGGCCGGTTCTTAAGGCAAGGTAACAAAGAAACAGGCCGAACAGGACAGAAATTGTCCCCATAACCCGAAGTTGCGCAGGACTCATCTCAAGCATCTTTTTCATATATTCCTGCATCTTTTCAGGGAAGGCAAAGTACGGCAGCCCCTCAAGTACCATGACCATGCCTATAACAGTAACAAGAAGCTTCATATTGTTTAAAAATCTCCATAAACTTTCATGACATGGACATGAAAGTTGGTTAAAGCTTAAAGTCTAAAAAGGCAAAACTGAACCGCGAATAAAGCAAAGGGATATAAGATCGAAGATCAAGGCTCAAAGCTGAAAGCTCAAAGTTTAAACAATAAAAGCTGAACCGCGAAAAACGCAATGAAAGAAGCTCAAGTTGGCCTCACTTCTCTGCATGGATTAAAAGCGGTGACAGAGCCTTTTTGAGCCCTTCAATGCCTTTTGCATAATCGTATCCTTCTTCCTGCCGCCTGGCATGCTGCTCAATCTCAAGGGCCCTTGCTGAAAGAAATGTTAGATTAAGGTTGCCCAGTCCCCCCTTCAAAGTATGAGCAGCACGAAAGAGAGTATCATAATCCCTGGCATGAAGCGCCTCCTCAGCCCGGTCAAGATTTTCTCTCAAAGAATGGATGGCGGCGGCCATCACCTCATCAACCTTTTCATCCGGCAAGCCAAAGGCACTGGACAAATGTTGCCTCAATGCCTGAAAATCCACTGATTCCACGACATCTTCAACCACAGGCCCATCACCTTGATTAGATTCAGCGCCTTCAGACCTTGTCGGCTCAATTCCTGCACCATCCTCGGGCATGTCCCCTTCATGTGCCCATGAATAAACCGAGCGAGGCAGATTCTTTTCAAGCACACTTAAAATATCATTTATCTTGAAAGGCTTTGATATATAATCATCCATGCCGGCCTGCAAGCACTTTTCACGGTCTTCTGAAAAGGCATGCGCTGTCATTGCCACTATGGGCACATGCCTTCCCTTGAGACGGCTGGAAAGGGTGGCTTCAAGTTCACCATCCAGAGAAACCGCTACAGGCAGCCCCTCTTCCATGGCACGAATTACAGTTGCAGCAGTAATACCGTCCATTCGAGGCATCT
>WGBG01000051.1 GCA_015494395.1 Deltaproteobacteria bacterium | reverse complement strand
GGAAGCAGGCTTGTTACTGGCCCGGAACATGGCCGGAAAAGCCCCATTGTTCCCATGGAACTTGTTACTGATAATGTCCGGGAAGTTACCGGCACAGGCACACTGTTTCCTGATGAAGATGGCAGGCCCATGCTTCACATGCATCTGGCATGCGGCAGGAAAGATCATACTGTTACAGGCTGTGTCAGACGTGGAGTAAGAGTCTGGCACGTTATGGAGGTGATTATCTTTGAACTGACAGGCACAGATGCAGCGCGCCTTCCTGATGAGAAAACAGGATTCAAGCTGCTTATTCCCTGAGACGGCAAAAATCGGCTAAAATATTATCTCATTGCCAGATTGGCCGAAGGCTGAGGCAACATCATCTTTATCTTTGCCTGCACCTTAATTAAGGATGATACTAATCATACCGTATCTCCCCGGAATCAAGCAGAATAATCTCGTCGTGCTCATCCTTCACCATGAGCCTGCCATCCGGGGCGATATCAATGCATTGGCCTCTTTCTCCAGGCAATTTTTCAAGATCAAGACCGTACCTGACTCTACGGCCAATACAACTGGCCAAGTTGCGCCAGGCAGTTATAACCGGGCACTCAGCTTTGCCGTGTTCATACTTGCCTGAGTGGGCAGTCACAAATTCAGACCAGTTTGAATCCAAACTCCTTTGAGCATCCCAGTGATGAATCAGCCCCAGGTTCCAGCCAAGCCTGGCAATAATCTCTGCTCCAAGGGTATCAATCTCCCATTCCCTGCCTGTCTCAAGCATCAGGGATGTGGCTGAAGCTGCAATATCATCCGGGAAATCCGTAATATTTACGTTAATCCCTGTACCAATAACCAACCATTGCTCCCCTGAATTGGGCAGCCTAACTGCCTCCATGATAGTCCCGGACACCTTGCGGCCACCCAGAAGGATGTCATTGATCCAACGTATCTCCGCCTTTACCCCGTTTGAACGCATGGCTTCAGCAATTGCCACACCTGTTGCAATACCGTAAATAGACCAGAGCGATTGGTCAATCTGAGGAAACAGGGCTAAACAGAAATAAATTCCACCCTCGGGGGCCCACCATGTCCTGTCCATCCTGCCCTTTGGAGACTCAAGGCAATCCGCCCACCACACAGTGCCAGAGGCAGCGTCTCTGCCAAGGGCATCAAGCTCCATCATTTCCCGGCAGGCCAGGGGCATAAGCCGAGGCACCTTCCCTTTAACACGGAAACGGCACCCAGCAATGGCGCCCCGCCTTGCAATGACATCCGCATCTGCCATGCCCAGAACCGCTGCCTGGCTGGACAGCTTATCAAGCCACGATTTTACACCATTAACAAGTCTCTTTTCTCTTGCCTGTTTTGACTCCACTGGCCCCTCTGAACAGATACCAAAAAAAGAGCCGTGACTGCCAAAGCAGTACACGGCTCAATTCCGGGCATTAAAACATTAATGCACCTGGTATGGGCATAACAGAACTGTTCTGTTAAATGTCGTAGTAGAGGAAGAACTCATAGGGATGCGGACGGAGATTGATGGCATTTACCTCATTCTCTGTCTTGTATTCGATCCACATATCAATAACATCCTGAGTAAATACATCACCCTTGAGCAGGAACTCATGATCATCCTTGAGAGCTTCCAGGGCCTCAGCAAGTGAGCCAGGAGCAGAAGGAATGTTTGCAAGCTCTTCCGGAGGCAGATCGTAGATGTTCTTGTCCATGGGCTCGCCGGGATCAATCTTGTTCTCAATACCGTCAAGGCATGCCATGAGGATAGCTGAGAATGCAAGATAACCGTTACATGACGGGTCAGGAGTACGATACTCAATACGTTTTGCCTTGGGCGAATCAGAGTACATGGGAATACGGCAGGAAGCGCTCCTGTTACGGCTTGAGTAGGCAAGGTTCACAGGTGCCTCAAAGCCGGGTACCAGCCTCTTGTAAGAGTTGGTGGTGGGGTTGCAGATGGCGCAAAGTGCACGGCCATGCTTCAGGATACCGCCAAGTGCCCACAGTGCCTCCTGTGAAAGTCCAGCGTACTTGTCACCGGCAAAGACAGGGGTGTCACCCTTCCAGATACTGATGTGGGTGTGCATACCGGTACCGTTATCATTGAAGAGAGGCTTGGGCATGAAGGTAAGTGTACGGCCATGACGATAGGCAACATTCTTCAGGACATACTTGAACCACATTAGCTGATCACCCATCTTGAGGAGGGGCTTGAAGCGCATGTCGATTTCAGCCTGACCGGCAGTTGCAACCTCATGGTGCTGGCACTCAATATCAATGCCAAGGGACTCAAGGATAAGGGTCATCTCTGTCCTCATGTCCTGGAACTTGTCGGTTGGGGGAACAGGGAAGTAACCCTCCTTGTGGCGTGGCTTGTATCCCTGGTTGGGGCACTCGTCGCGGCCTGTGTTCCAAATACCCTCAACAGAATCAACCTCGTAGAAAGTACCGTGGCTCGCTGAATCATAACGGACATCATCAAAGATGAAGAACTCAGCCTCAGGGCCAATATAGGCAGTATCACCAATACCGGTATTCTTCAGGTGAGCCTCTGCTTTCTTTGCAATGTTTCTTGGGTCCCTGGTGTAAGGCTCGCGGGTGATTGGGTCACAGATGTCTCCGATGAGCACCAGTGTTGGCTCTGCGAAAAATGGATCTATGGCTGCAGTTGAAGGATCAGGAATTACCAGCATGTCACTTGCATGGATTGGCTGCCAGCCCCTGATACTTGAACCATCAAAACCGAAACCATTCTCAAAAGCGCCCTCATCGAGCTCGCTGATTGGTACACTGAAGTGCTGCCAGATGCCAGGGAAATCCAGGAAACGGATGTCCACCATTTTGACGCCCTTTTCTTTTGCCAGGGCAAGAACTTCTTTGGCCATTATAAAATCCTCCTTAGCTTTTACGTTATCTCTCAGGGATAACGGTTAATTTTCATTTTCGCCAGTCACAATCTTACAAAATTGTAAAAAATTTTATTTCAAAAATTGATAATACAACAAGTAACTCTCACTGTCCATGCTGAATCAGCCTAAAATGCCACTAAAAACAAAAAACACTCTTCTATTACCTAGATTGAGCGATTATCGGATTTGCTGCAGATCCGCGAAAGAGGAATTCCCATAATAGTCGGCCATATGGGGATTCCTCTGACAAAGGAGATGCGGTAAATACGGCAATCCCGAAGGGTTTCAAAACTGGAAACCTATAATCAACATAACTCCTTTTAATTTCATTGAAAAAATAATTTTCCAGATTTTGAAACGCTCAATCTAGGTATTACCAGCCCGGGCATCGGGCAGCATATTCAAGTGCATCACGGATCTCATCCATATAGTCCTGATCCACAATCTTGCTGCCCTCGGAATCAAGGACATAAAAAACATCCACTGCCTGGTCAGCGCTTGTGGCAATCTTTGCCCTGTAGATATTGATACCAAGGTCAGCAAGAATACTGGTGACATTATAGAGCAGACCAGGATAATCTATTGCATACACCTCTATAATTGAAAAGAAATCAGAGGTATCGTTGTCTATTACCGCCTTGACAGGTTTGGAGCTGACCTTTATTGAGCATGAGACCCCTGTCTTGAACCTGGCAGCAATCCTGTGCCTCAGGGAGAAACGCTGCCTAAGGGCAAGTCCAAGCTGGTGGCGTATCCTGTCCCAGTCAAGGGCATCAAAGCTTTCCCCCTCGCCACCCCTTACGTCAATAGTGTCTATTGCCACACCATCCGGCAGGGTAAAAATCTGGGCATTTAACACCTTCATGTTATGCAGGGCAAGGATACCAAAAATACGGGCAAGCAGCCCTGTTCTGTCCCTGGCCATGATGAGCATGGACCAGTAACTTCCGCGGTCCTCTGGAATCAGCAGAATGCTGTTCTCCTGGCGGTTAAGGTTCTTACGCATCTCCATATGCTGTATAACAGCATCAGGAGTAAAACTCAGGAGATAATCCTCAGGCAAATCAGCGACGGCATCTTCAGCACCCTGCCCAAGCTTCTCCACAATCTTTTCCTTCATCCAGGAGACAGCCTGTGCCCTGCCGGGCTCAACCAGCTCTGATTGTTCAAGCAGATGAAGGGTCTTGTGGAAAAGCTCCATGAGCAGAGCAGCCTTCCACTCATTCCATACGTTTGGCCCTGTGGCAATGGAATCCGCAATGGTAAGAAGCACCAGCAGCTTCAAACGCTCAGGGCTCTGCAAGCGCCTGGCGCAGCTGAGCACAAGCCCCTCGTCCTCAAGGTCCCGGCGCAGGGCAACATCAATCAGGAAGAGGTGATTACGGACCAGAAACACCAAAGTGTCTACGTCCTCAGCAGGAAGGCCCATTCGGGTACCGATTTCCCGTGACATTTCAGCACCTTTCTCGGCATGCCTGCCACCCAGGCCCTTTCCTATGTCGTGTAACAGGGCGGCAAGCATAAGTATCCGTGTGTTGACACCTGATGAGAGATTGCCATGCTCCTTGACTGCCCTGCGTGCCTCAACAACCGTCTGGATCACATGCCTGTCAACAGTATTCACATGATAAACATCATGCTGTGCCAGGGCAGAAATATGCTCAAACTCCGGGATATATGCCTTGAGCAGGCCGGTCTCCAGCATACAGCACAACAGGGCGCCTGATTCATCTCCTGACTCAAGGATATTAAGAAAGGAGTTTGCCACACGGCGTGACTTCCTGAAACGGTCTTCTGCCGCAAGCCCTGCACTGGCGGTGACAACACGCTTTGCCCTGTAATGCAGAAGCGCATTATTCTGGGCAGCAAGCTCAAACACCTTCATAAGGAGGAAGGGCCGTTCTTCCAGAATCCTCTTGTCTGCTATGTGAATCTTGCCTGAGACAAGGTCAATACCAGGCTCAAGCTCCTGGGCAGGGGCAATAACACCCTGGTTAAACGTATCCTCAACATGCTCAAAGAAGAGGTCCGTGACCATGCCCACAGTCTCCATGCAGGAATATACATCCCCCATGAAGCGCTCCACACCAAGCATGGAGCTTGAATCATAGTGCCGGAATGCCTTTGCAATCTCCTCCTGGTACTCGAAATAGAGCCTGTCGTTCTTGCGTCCGCTTACGTAATGCAGACGGTTTCTTATCCTGATCAGGGTATCATGGGATTCCTTGAGGGATTCGCCCTCTTTCAGGGAAATCAGCCCTGCATCCACCAGGCCATCAATGCTTTTGATGCCGTAAAGTACCTGAGACGTCCATAAAGTAGCCTGGATATCACGAAACCCTCCGCGGCTCTCCTTGATATTTGGCTCAAGGAGGTAGGCATGGTCACCAAAACGCTGATGACGCTCAAGCCGGTGATCCATCATGAGCTGAACAAACTCGCGCCGTCTGCCCTCAATAAATTCCTGGCGGAATTGATGAATCAGGTCGTGAACCAGCTCATCATCACCGCACACCAGCCTGGCGTCCAGCAGTGCCACCCTGAAAAAGAAGTCATTGATGGCATCTTCAATGCATATCTTTATGGTCCGGACGCCATGCCCAACATCGAGTCCGGCATCCCACAGTGGATAAAAGACTGCATCTGCCACCTTTGATACATTGTCCCTGGCCTTGTCATCATGGAGCACCATGAGATCTACATCTGAAAAAGGAAAGTGCTCCTGCCTTCCATAGCCGCCAAGCGCCACCAGAGCCGTGCCTGCACGCTGTTCTTCCGGGACATTTTCATACAAACCGCATATAAAACTGTCCATAAAGGCGGAATGTTCACGAAGAAGATTACGCCCGGAAAGGCCCCTGTCCCACAGTATGTTCAGGGCGTGACGTGGTGAAAGGTATTTGGCTATGTCTGACCTGACCATTAATTATCTCAATGCAGCAACCTAAATGGCCTCTGCACCCCTTTCACCTGTCCTGACCCTGATTACCTCCTCCACAGGCATTACAAAAATCTTGCCATCACCAATCTTGCCGGTGTTGGCGGCTTCCCTCACTACATTCACCACCTGCTCAACCATTGAGGCGCTGACAATAATCTCCATCTTGATCTTTGGAATAAAGTCAACTACGTACTCAGCACCGCGGTATATCTCCTTGTGACCACGCTGCCTTCCATATCCCTTTACCTCAGAGATGGTCATGCCCTTGATGCCTATTTCGTTCAGGGCTTCCTTAACGTCATCCAGTTTGAAAGGTTTAATAATTGCTTCAATCTTTTTCATTGGCATCTCCTGTGCCGCTGCCGCCTGTTTAACTTGAGACGGCAGCAGGATTTAATTAATTACCTACAGACCCTTGAGATCAATCTAACAGTCTATCTACCTTTAGGAAACAGATTAATTATATGCAGTTTCACTGTGCTCACCAAGGTCAAGCCCGCGCTCCTCGTCTTCCTCTGATACCCTGAGGCCACCCATAAGGGCACCGATAACTTTAAGCAGTATCATGGAGACAACAAAGGCGTAAACACCTACAACAAGCACACCCACCACCTGAGTGCCAAGGAAGCCCGCGTTGCCTGCAAGCAGGCCATCAGCCCCGGAGGGATTAACAGCCTTTGAGGCAAATATACCAAGACATATAGTACCGACAATTCCACCCAAGCCGTGAATACCGACAACGTCAAGACTGTCATCGTAACCAAAGGTTGTTTTAAGTGTTATACCATAGTAACAGGCAGCACCTGCAATAAGCCCAATGATGATAGCGGCATTGGGACCAACAAAGCCTGCCGCCGGGGTAATGGTGGCAAGCCCGGCAATGGCACCGGAGGCAGCACCAAGTGTAGTTGGCTTTCCACAGTGAATCCATTCAACCAGCACCCACATAGCCATTGCCGCCATGCCTCCAAGGTGTGTTGAAACAAATGCAGTACCTGCAATCCCATCTGCAGCAAGGGCACTGCCGCCATTGAACCCGAACCACCCAAACCAGAGAAGCCCGGTTCCAAGAAGGGTCATGGGAAGGTTATGGGGCATAAAACTCTCCCTGCCGAAGCCCTTTCTCGGGCCAAGGGCAAGGGCTGCTGCAAGGGCTGCTGCACCAGAGGTAAGATGCACCACAAGTCCCCCTGCAAAATCAAGAACACCCCTTGCGCCAAGCCAGCCGCCACCCCATATCCAGTGACACACCGGGTTGTAAACCAGGACTGTCCACAGAAGGCTGAAGACAAGAAACGGTGCAAACCGCATACGCTCAGCCATTGCGCCAGTTATCAGTGCTGGAGTAATTACCGCAAACATGCACTGATAAATCATAAAAACAATGTGCGGAATTGTGGTGGCATAGGTATCACTGGGAGCAGTACCAACGCCACTAAGCCCAAACCATGCAAAACTGCCTATTATGCCCCCAACATCAGGCCCAAAAGACATGGTGTAGCCAATATAAACCCATTCTATACTGACAAGGGCAATCATGATAAAACTCTGCATTATGGTACCAAGGACATTCTTGCCCCTGACCATTCCACCATAGAACAGTGCAAGCCCTGGTGTCATCAGAAGGACCAGGGCTGCGGAAACCAAGATAAAAGCGGTATCTCCGGCTGAAATATTTGCCATTTCTCAACTCTCCCTTAATCTTATTTTTTGGGCCAATTTTCAGGTTTGTTGGCTTTTGCAGAAAAACCATATTGTTCCCCTGACAAGGCCACCTGAAAATCACCCTTTTCAAATTGGACATCACACAACTAACCGCGGCGAATTTTGCAGAAGATATGCCAAGCCTGAGCAGCAATAAGCAACTTGCTGATTTAACAGTTTTTTAAGCCTCAAGCTTAAAAAATTGACAAGAAAACACATTACAATTTTGTAATGTACTGAAAATGAAAGAAAGACATACGGGATGACAAAACGCTCAATCTGATATATTGATTTGGCATTAAAGGGAAACTGCGGACAGAAAAGGATAAAATTTATCAAAACAACAACCTTACAAAAACGTAAGGCATTGCCACTCTTCAAGACAAAAATGTAACATAAAACTGATCAAATCCGACATTTCATGGGTTCAAGAAAATACTTTTGTATCTATTCAGTGAGGTAAATGGTCTTGTTTTGGAGTGACTCTGAAGAATTTCGTAGTTTTTCTTGGCGAAGCGCAGCCGTAAAATCGCGTTTGTCCGGGCGAGGGACGAGCGAGTTTCGCGATTTTGGCGTAGCGAGCCTTAGAAAAACAAGAAATTATTCACCAGAACGGAAACAAGACCATTTACCAACCTTATTAAGGTGAATGCGCTGAACAGTTACAACTGGTGAATGCCAATTCGACTGCCTGCCGTCATGGTTGTTAATTTTCAGATGACCTGGCAGGAAAGGTAAATACGTAAGGTAAACCCCCATAATGGCCCAAGTAATCAAAGCCACCCTGGAACAGTTTGACCGGATTTATCCGCTGCTTGAGCATTTTGAAATAGCCGGTATGGACAGGGATGCCTGGCGAATGCTCCTTGCACAGAGATGGTCTGAAAGGTATGACCATTTTGGTTATGCATTGGTGGATTCAGGGCGCTACGTTGGCTTCTTGGGCACATTTTTTCGTGATGTTGAGCTTAATAACAGCCCTCATACCATTTGCAACCTGTTTTGCTGGTATGTGATGGAGGAGTACAGGCAGCAGAGCCTTCTGCTGATGCTTGCCGTGCTGCGTGAGCCGGGTTTTACCATTACCAGCCTTACCCCGTCTGAAGAGGCAAGCCTTGTGCTTAAACAGTTTCGTTTCTCCGTGCTTGAGGACGGCGTGTTTATCATGCCGGTCATGCCTGTTCCGTCCCTTTCCCGTGGTTACCGCATTGTAGATGGCAAAAAAGAGATGGTTGAGGTGCTTGATGATAAAGAGCGCCTGCTGCTTGAAAGGCTTGGTGATGCGTGGTGCAGCCACGTTGTGGTGCAGGATGTGAGAAATCCTGAGGAATACTGTTTGGTGGTGTTTAACAGGGTGAGAAAGAGGGGCGTGCCATTTACGCAGGTTTATCATGTGAGCAACCTGGAGATATTCAGAACAAACCTTGTGAGGTTTGGATGGACATTTTTTCGTCTGAACCATACCCTGTTCACTGTGATTGACAGGCGCCTGGCAGGAGGTGCGCTGCCGTTTCCAGCCCTTGGCTACCGGCTTCGTTATCCCCGGCTCTTTCGTTCCGATTTTCTGAAACCTGGAGAGATAGATAACCTCTTTACAGAGATGATGTTTTTAGGGGCCGTGTAGCCACATGAAGCATGCATTCATCAGAATCATCATTAGGCTGTTCAGGATAACCCGTGCCTACTGCATTCTTTGTCCTGTTTACAGGGGGGAAGGGGTGATCCTTGGCATGCATCGTGTGGTTCCTAACTGTGAAAAGCCCCGCATTGCCTCAAATTCCAGGATTGAGATAACCCCTGAGTTTCTTGAGGAACTCATCCGGTTTTTCAGGGGCATCGGGTATGAAATTATATCCCTTGACCGGCTTTATGAGCGTCTCAACCGGGGAAAAGGGACAGGAAGACCATTTGTCTGTTTCACCTTTGATGATGGTTATGTGGATATCTGCAGGAATGCCCTGCCAATATTTGAAAAGTATAATGCGCCATTTGCCGTATATGTGGTTACCACTTTTGCGGACAAGAGCGCTGTCCTCTGGTGGTACATGCTGGAAGATCTGGTGTTAAATCATGATACTCTTGATATAAGCATAAGGGGTAGGGATTATTCATTCAAATGCCCGGGACATGACCAGAAAGAGGGTGTTTTTAACAGGTTAAGGTCAGTTTTGATGGAGCTTCCGCAAGCCCAGGTTCCTGAAGAAGTCAAGGCCCTGTGCGCACCGTTTGGCATCTTTCCTGAGCAGTATACGGACCAGTTGATGTCATGGGAGCAGGTGTCAGAACTTTCCCGCCATCCCCTTGCAATAGTAGGTGCCCATACGGTGCACCATTACAACTTGCGCATGCTCTCCACAGAGCGTGAAGTGGAGTGGGAAATCCTGGAGTCAAAGAGACTCATTGAGACTCGGACCGGCAGGAAGGTGTTTCACTTTGCCTATCCCTTTGGCTCAAGGCAAGAGGTGGGCAGGCGTGAAATAGAGGTTGCCTCAAGGTGCAGTTTTCATACGGCCGTTACAGTGCGTGAGGGGGCCATATTCCCTGGGCATAAGAGACATACAGAGGCCCTGCCAAGGATAGAGATTACCGGGCGTCACCAGGACATAACCCTTGTTGATATGAGGAGATGCGGCACTGTATCGCTTATGCGGAATGGTTTTAATCGGCAGGTTACGTTGTAATCAAAATTTACACATGAATTGAGCGTTTTAAAAATTTGAACAAATGATTTTGTACAGTGTTACAGGAAGTTATAATTATCATATGCTTCAAATTTTGTAACTCTTCGGGATTGCCGTATTCACTGCATCTCCTTTGTCAGAGGAATCCTCAGATAGCTGACTATTATGGGAATTCATCTTTCGCAGATATACAGCAAATTCGACAATCGCTCAATCCATGTCAGAATTAAGTTGGTGCTGAAAGAGATATTTGGAGTGATTTTCAGTCAATGATGGGAATTGAGGTTCAGATCAAGTTAAGGGTCGCTAAACTGCTTCATATTTTTTCCCACAGGCGTAACCCTGGTATGTATTTGAAATGCCTGTCGTAGGTTATGAGTATTGAGCCTGTTTGCATGGTATGTGCACCGATCCAAATATCATTGACAGGAATGGGTGTGCCTGCCTCTTTGAGATTATTTTTTATTAAGGCGAAATAATCCGCGGTCTCTGCTGAAGCGTTTAAAACCCTAACCCCGGGCTTATTAAGAAAGGTACGCAATATGGCCAAATTATCCTTTTCTCTGTTGCCGCCTTTAAAGCCTGCTAGAAGTTCTCCAAGAACAAAAAGTGACATAAATATGATTTCTGCTTCCACAAGTGAATGTAATATATTTTTATCTCCAGACAGATAAGATACGTAACCATTTGTGTCCAGAACTATTTTGTTCATGTCCAGTCACCAGGGTCTACGGTTTCCATGTCCACGATTTTGTCAGAGAATTCTTTTTTGTCCTCTGTTGTCCATACTCCGCACAGATCGGAAAATATCTCTTCCCTGGCAGTTCTTCCTTGATTGTCGGAAAGCCCTAATGCCTCTGCCAGGAGTTTTTTGATTGTTTTGTTCAGACTTAGGTTTTCCTCCTGTGCTTTTTTACGAATTAGCGTATCTAGGGAATCGTCAAGGCCATGTATGGTGATTGACTTCATGATTTTCTCCATTTGATGAGATTTTTTGAACTATTTTAAACTTAGTGTGGTTCAAATATAGTTTATTATAATGGTTGGAACAATAGGCCCTTCTTAATAATTTAACGGGGTTTGTCCCATCTACTGCCGGCCTGGCAATACGGATGAGATTTTCCCTGTCGAAGTTCAGGCTTGAGGTGGGATGCCTTACCATCCTTCGGAAAGCTCCCCGTGCTGACTCCAGTGCATTATCCCGAACCTCCCTGGCCCGGGTTTTGCCCAGTAAATTACATACCTTGTCCCCTGCCACTTCATCTGCAGGCAATATGCCTGTCCCGGACGGGCACCTCCAGTTGTTGTCCCCTGCATG
>WGBG01000050.1 GCA_015494395.1 Deltaproteobacteria bacterium | reverse complement strand
ACAGACATGGGATATCCAGACCTTGAAACATGCCTTAAAGACCTTGAAAAATACGGCCATCTTGTACGGGTCAGGGAGGAAGTCTCTCCGGACCTTGAAATGGCAGAGATTCAGCGAAGGGCATATGCAGCCAATGCCCCTGCAATTCTGTTTGAAAATGTAAAGGGCTGCAGATTTCAGGCAGTGTGCAACCTGTTCGGCACTATGGAACGCTGCCGTTTCATATTCAGGGATTCGCTACGCCACGTACAGACAATCATCCGCATGAAGGCAAATGGCATGGGAGAGCTTAAAACACCGGGCAGCATTTCAAAACTGCCGGGAGCTACGCAAACTGCCCTGTGCGCACTTCCCAAAAGGGTGAGGAGCGGCCCTGTACTTCATGGAAACTGCCGCCTTTCAGACCTTCCGCAGATAAAGGGCTGGCCTGAAGACGGCGGGGCATTTATCACACTTCCACAGGTCTATTCAGAGGACCCTGAAAATCCCGGTGTACTGCACTCAAACCTGGGGATGTACAGAATACAGATCACCGGAAATAACTACAAACCGGACGCAGAGGCAGGGCTTCATTACCAGATACACAGGGGAATTGGAGTACATCACGCAAAGGCCCTTGAAAAAGGCAGACCTTTACGGGTAAGCGTATTTATAGGAGGCCCTCCTGCTCACACTGTGGCAGCGGTAATGCCCCTTCCAGAGGGCCTTTCAGAACTTATGTTTGCAGGCATGCTCGGAAGGCGCAGGTTCAGATACACATACAGAGACGGATTCTGCATCTCCACAGAGGCTGATTTCTGCATAACCGGAACAGTGGACCCGGAGAAAACCCGCCCCGAAGGGCCTTTCGGGGACCACCTGGGCTACTACAGCCTTGTGCATGACTTTCCTTTTCTGAAAATAGAAAGGGTATGGCACCGGAAGGATGCCATCTGGCCATTTACAGCAGTGGGCAGACCACCACAGGAAGATACTGTATTCGGAAAACTCATCCATGAGATTACTGCCCCCATGGTGCCGGTTGAGATACCTGGTCTGCACGCCATGCACGCAGTTGATGCAGCAGGTGTGCATCCACTTTTGCTTGCAATAGGAAGTGAGCGCTATGTGCCTTACAGGAAGCGGGAGCCCATGGAGCTTCTGACCATTGCAAACGCAGTGCTTGGATTCGGGCAGTGTTCCCTTGCCAAATACCTGCTGATAACTGCCCATGAGGACAATCCGCAGCTTGACATTAACCGCGTGGATGAATTCCTGTGCCACCTGCTTGAAAGGGTGGACTGGAGCCGTGACCTGCACTTCCAGACCTGCACAACCATTGACACCCTTGATTACAGCGGCACCGGGCTTAACCGCGGTTCAAAGGTTGTAATTGCTGCAGCCGGAGAAAAAATACGCAGCCTTGCAACCGAGATTCCAAAAGAACTCTCACTGCCCCAGGGCTTCAGCGCTCCATTTCTGGCAATGCCCGGAGTCCTTTGCATCAAGGCCCCGGCCTTTACCTCCTATGCTGAAGAAACTGGCAGGATTGAATTATTTGCTCAAAACCTTGACCAGTCACTGAAGGACGATACCGTGCCACTGATAATACTCTCTGATGACTCGGAATTTGCCGCCCGCAACCTGTCAAACTTCCTCTGGGTTACCTTTACCCGCTCCAATCCATCCCATGATATCTACGGCACAGGCAGTTTTATAAAATTCAAGCACTGGGGCTGCGGCAAGGCACTTATCATTGATTCAAGGCTGAAACCCCACCATGCACCTCCCCTTGTTGAAGACCCCAAGGTAAACAGGCGGGTGGACACCCTGGCAACAAGGGGACATTCCCTGCACAGGATTATTTGAAAATCATGGGCCACGCCAACAAGATACTTGTCCGCGCCACCAACTGGATCGGCGATGCCATCATGCTTACCCCGGCAGTGACCATGCTCAGGGAACGGTTTCCGGATGCATTCATCACCATGTGCGCAAGGCCCTGGGTGCTACCGGTTTTTTCAGAAAACCCCTGTGTGGATGCAGTAATGCCTGCTGAAAGTACCGGGGGGCCGAAAAGTTTTAAAGAAATCCTGGAGACTGCCAGAAGAATAAAAAAAGAACGCTTTGATATCTGTGTCATCTTCCCAAACTCGTTCAGTGCAGCATTTATTCCCTGGCTTGCAGGAATACCACATAGAATTGGCTATTCCACTGACCTTAGAGCCGTGCTCCTCACGCATGCGGTATCCGTACCCTCATGGAAAGGCACAAGGCATGAGGTCTTCTATTACTGTAATCTTGCAGATCAGGTTCCAGGTGAAAGGACGGCCAGAGACAACGAACCGCAGCTCGTACTTGAGGTGAGCAGGGAGGCACTGGCATGGCAACAGGGCTTCTGCAATGAATACGGCATCAGGGACAAGGACATAGTGATTGGCTTTAACCCGGGGGCTGCATTCGGGCCTGCCAAGTGCTGGCCTGTGGAATATTTCCAGAGACTTGGTGAGATGATTCTGAACCCTGATACGTTTCCGGGACGCAGGACATGGATCGCTGTTCTTGGAACTGAAAAGGAAAGACAGATCGGAGATGCCATCTGTGCTCTCCTTGGAGGGGCAGGAATAAACCTCTGCGGCCGCACGGATCTGTCGCAGGTTATGGCCTTTATAAAGCGCCTTGACCTGCTGGTTACAAACGATTCCGGGCTCATGCACGTGGGAGCCGCTTTATCAAGGCCACTGGTGGCCCTGTTTGGATCCACTAATCCTGTTACCACCGGCCCCTGGAGCAGGAACAGTCACATTGTGAAAAACCCGGTGGAGTGTGCCCCCTGCCTGAAACGCTCCTGTCCCGCTGATTTCAAGTGCATGAAGGGCATAACCCCTGAAATGGTTTATCATGCGTGCCTGGAAAAGTTACAGGAGAATGTCCTGTGAGGAAAAAGCAGAACATACGGCCTGCTGTATTCCTTGACCGGGACGGAACCATCAACAAGGAGGTGGCATACCTGTCCTCCCCCGATCAGCTTGAACTTCTTTCAGGCGCTGCAAGGGGCATCAGGCTTCTCAGGGAGGCAGGGTTTATCATAGTTGTAGTAACCAACCAGTCAGGGGTAGCCAGGGGATTTTTTGATGAGGAAAAGGTAAGGAGAGTGAACAAGGCCCTTGAAACAATGCTTTTGCAACAGGGGGCCATTGTGGATGCATGGTATTACTGCCCCCACCATCCTGGGGCAGGCGAGCCCCCCTACCGTAAAACCTGTTCCTGCCGCAAGCCTTCCCCTGGTATGGTGGAGCAGGCATGCAGGGATCTTGCCATTAATCTTTCACGCTCTTATGTGGTAGGAGACAATATCAGTGATATGGGGCTTGCCAGAAACTGTGGAACAAAGGCTGTTCTGGTGAGGACCGGGCATGGCAAGAAGGTCTTGGAAAAGGCAGCAGGAGAGCTGTCTGAACCTGTTGACTTTGTGGCAAAAGACCTGCTTGAGGCGGCAAAGTGGATATGTGCGAGGAAAAAGTCGAGGGGCTTACTTTGAAGATCCTTATCATAAAGTTAAGCGCCATCGGTGATGTGGTACAGTCACTCTGCGTGCTTGATGCCCTTAAGGCCAGATTTCCAGAGGCAAAAATTGACTGGCTTGCCGGTGAGGCAGAGACAACACTCCTTGACGGACACCCCATGCTTCACCGTGTCATTACCTATCCCCGCAGAAGGCTTGGGAAGCTGTGCGCCAAACCCTCAAAATGGAGTGTGCTTTCCGTTGAGACCATTGAGTTTATAAAAAATCTTCGTCGAGACCGTTATGACATAGTAATTGACCTGCAGGGTCTTCTTAAGAGCGGCATGCTTACATGGTTCAGCAGGGGAAGCAGGAAGATTGGCTTTGCATCAGGAAGGGAGGGAAGCTCCATGTTTCTTAATGAAAAACTCCCCCCTTATGACCCCGACCAACACGCAGTGCTCAGATACATGCGAATTGCCCATTATCTCGGAGCAGAAAAAACAAGAGAAATAAACTTTCCCCTGGGGCTTGGGCAAAAACAACAAAAAACAGCAGAAAATTTATTAAAACAGGCAAACATAATGCCTGGCAGGATGATTGGCCTTGTACCAGGCACAAGGTGGCCAACAAAACACTGGACAGTGCAGGGGTTTTCAGAACTTGCCCTTGAAATAACCAGAGAAACAGGAATGGCGGTGGCGGTTCTTGGGGGAAGGGATGACAAAGAACTTGCCGCAGGGATAATCCGTGGCTCCACGGCAGAAGTTCACGATTTCACCGGGAAGACAGACCTTCGCACCCTTGGCGCGCTTTTCAAAATGACAGCTGCTGTTGTCACAACTGACACCGGTCCAATGCATCTTGCTGCAGCAGCCGGAACACCCGTTGTAGCCCTGTTCGGGCCGACCTCACCCAGGCGCACAGGCCCCTTCACCAAAAGTTTCAGGGTCATAACAGCAGGTCTTGACTGCAGCCCCTGTTTCAGGCGCAGTTGCAGCAGCCCTGAATGTATGACACACATAACGCCAGCCCAGGTCATGGCAGGGCTTAAAGAGCTTCTGAATCCTTGACCTGCAATATAAAATCGGCCATTATCCAGACAATAATACAAAAAATTTCGTCAATGGTATTGTTTTTCCGTTCCGGTGAATAATTTCGCAAATTCTATACAGGAGAACCAGATGGCTCAACCTATCGCACAGGAACTTCTTGACATACTGGCCTGTCCCAAGTGCAAACAACCTGTAAAGCTCACAACAGATCAAAACGGCCTTGTCTGCCAGGAATGCAGCGTGGTGTACGAGATAAGGGACGGCATACCGGTTATGCTCATAGACGAGGCTGTCCCCATGTCTAAATGGCCCTCCAAATCCTGATTATTGCCCTAAATGAACAGCAACATTGACAAAAACAGGCTGGTTAATGCCGTAAGGGCTTTCCCTGAAACCACCATTCTTGTTGTTGGAGACCTTATGCTGGACAGGTTTGTCTGGGGGGAGGTGTCCCGCATATCTCCTGAAGCACCTGTTCCAGTGGTGGAGGTGCAGAAGGAAACCATACTCCTTGGAGGCGCAGCCAATGTTGCCAACAACATCAGGGCTATGGGGGGCGGATGTATCCTTGGCGGGGTATGCGGAAATGACGATGCAGGCACGTCCCTGCTTGCCCTTGCATCTGACCGGGGCATTGACACCGGCGCAGTTGTTAATGATGCAGGTCCCACAACAGTCAAGACACGTATCATCGCCAGGGGGCAACAGGTCGTAAGGGTTGACAGGGAAGAGAAACGAAAACCTGGAGGGGACGTACTGAAATCCCTTTCAGACGTCTTCCTGGAAGCAGTCTCAAGGGCAGGATGTGTCATTGTCTCGGACTATGCAAAAGGGATGATAAACCATGATGTCATGGGTATTCTCAGGGATACGTGCCAGCGGCATGCCATCCCGGTCCTTGTGGATCCCAAGCCCTCAAACATGGACATTTATCTTGGCGCAACCATGCTCACCCCAAACAGCCTTGAGGCAGCGGCAATGTCCGGCATTGAAATATCAGATGATGAAACCCTCTTTCTTGCAGCCTCAAGGATAATGAAAAACCTTGATGCCAGTGCGGTGCTTATAACACGAGGCCCCCACGGCATGGGCCTTGTCCAGAAACAGCAGCCCCTTTTCACCATCCCCACCATGGCACGAGAGGTCTTTGATGTCACAGGGGCAGGGGATACGGTGATTGCCACCTTTGCAATGGGAATTGCAAACGGGCTTGAGATGCAGGAGGCAGCATGGCTTGCAAACATTGCAGCAGGGATTGTTGTGGGCAAGGTAGGAACTGCAACAGCTGACAGCCACGAGATCATCCAGGCCATTAATGCACTGTCTTGAAAAACTGCCAATCAGCCTGCCATGAAAGAGTTAAAGGAGCCAGTCCCCGCCCTGTTCCTGTGCGGCCTGCTTTTCAAAGACCATGATGTTTTCAGGCAGGCAACCCAGGCGCTTGAAGAAAAATTTGGCAAGGTCCGTACCTGCAGCCCTGAATGGCCATTTGACCATACAGACTATTATGCCAGGGAGATGGGCCATGGACTTAAACGAATATTTTTGCTCTTCTCAAGGCTGATGCCCCAGGACTGCCTGGTTCATGCAAAGCTTGCCTGCAGGGAGATTGAAGAACAGTTTTTGAAAAATGGGGCACGCACAATCAACATTGACCCGGGCATCCTCACACCTGAGCGGCTTGTGCTTGCTTCCAGCAAGAATTTCACGCATCGTATCTATCTTGGCCAGGGGGTGTTTGCAGAGATCACCCTCATGGCAACCCGCTCGGGTTTCAGGACACTTGAATGGACGTTTCCTGACTATGCCTCTCCTGAAATACTCTCGTTCTGGAACAAAAGCCGCAGGGACTATCTTGCCAGGCTAAAACAGGAAGGCATGATATAATATGCCAAACCACTACTTAAAGAGGCCCTTATGATAAGAAGCATGACCACATTTGCAAGAAAGGCTGTTTCAGGTACGGCACTTTCATGCTCAATGGAGCTTAAATCCGTGAACGGACGCTACTGCGACGTGCACATGCGGCTGCCGCGAAGCATTGCCCCGGTTGAAGACAGAATCAGAAAGCTCATCCAGAAACGCCTCAAGAGAGGCAGGGTGGAATTTTACATACAGGTAGAAAGCGCAGAGGGGCTGACACCATCATTTTCGCCTGATGTTGCAGCAGGAAAGGCATGGCTGCGTGCCGCAGAGATACTTTCAGAAGAGCTGCGGCTTGACACACGGCCTACATTTTCCGACCTGCTCTCAAGCGTGCCCGGAGTAATCAGCATGGGCCAGGAGGAGACAGATGAAGATGCAATATGGAAACAGCTATCTCCTGGCCTTGATGAGCTTCTTGACAGGGCTATCGAGATGTCCCGCAGAGAGGGAGATGACCTGGAAAAGGACATAAGGGCACGTCTTAAGAAGATACAGGGCCTGCTTGACCAGATTACCAGCCGCAAGGAAGAACAGCTTGCAGCAGCACAGCAGGCACTCAAGGAGCGGGTCATGAAACTTCTTGAGAATACCGAGCTTGATGAGATGCGCATTGCCCATGAGGCAGCGATCATGGCTGACCGGCTGGACATTACCGAGGAGACGGTGCGGGCATCAAGCCATCTTGT
>WGBG01000049.1 GCA_015494395.1 Deltaproteobacteria bacterium | reverse complement strand
CCTTTATTCCCCCTTGAGGGAGTCGTGAAAAGAGGACTTTAAGTCTTGAAAACGCCTACCTTTGGAGATAAAATATTTTAGTCTGTTACTATGAGCTAATTTCCATTTTTAGGATTTTCGTTGAATTTATTACATAACATAGACATGAAAAAAAATGAATCAAATCAAAATAATGCATATATTCCCGAATCAGGTGAAGAAGCGCTGGCCATATTAATCAAAGAGGCCGGTGAAGAAGCCCGGAAGCGGAAAAAGAAGGCAATGGAAAATCATTTTCGAAAACTTCATGCTGCAATTTGTGACACTCTAACTTCCATCAAGCAGGCAGACTCAGCATGAAACCCAGGCTTATTGTTGTAGCTGGCCCTAATGGAGCGGGAAAGACGACCATCACTGAAAAGCTGTTGCGACATGAATGGATGGACGGTTGCGTTTATATCAATCCAGATATCATTGCGCAGGAACAGTTCGGTGGATGGAATTCACAGGAAGCCATCATCAAGGCGGCTGAACATGCTATGAAAATGCGGGAGGAGTGTTTGGTCAGCAGGCAAAGTATGGCATTTGAGACAGTATTGTCCATACCGGAAAAATTGCAGTTTATCTTGCGAGCTAAACAAGCAGGTTTTTTTGTTCGCTTCTTTTTTATCTGTACCGATAATCCATCAATTAATGCGCAGCGGATCGCTTTTCGTGTTATGGAGGGAGGACATGATGTCCCCATTACCAAAATTATCAATCGCTATTATAGATCAATCAATAACTGCGTAAAAGCTGTCCCCATTGCTGACCGGGCATATTTCTATGATAATTCCATAGATGATGTTGATCCAAAACACCTGTTCAGAACAGTAAATGGTAAAATAGTAAAATATTATAATGAATTGGTTCCCTGGGCAGAAGACGTGGCAAACCAGATTTCCGGGCATAAAATAGTCAAGGGAGTTTGAAATTATTCTTTGTTGCGATAGTAAGTATCTTCACTTTTCAGGAAAGGTTAAATGGAGACCTGCTCCCTCTTCTACTATAACCCCATTCCACACATAAAGTGAGGAGTAGGTGCTATAGTGGAAATCAGACAAGTATAATTCACCTGTTCCTTCTCCTTTTTCTGACTGGCTGAAACTGAACAACATCCTTGGTATTTTGCTCAAGATATGCTGGATACGAGAGTCTCATTCACTCCCCTTTATCTTTATTTTTATCCACGGTATTCATTGCTCAAATATTCTCACTCAACCGCTTCAGGGAATACATTCCCGGTATGCCGGATATGCTTACCGGTGCCTTGCCCGGGTTGTCCTCATCTGCCCTTAGCCTGTTCCACACTCTCCTGACAAACTCCCGGCTTCCGATAATTCCACTATCTGTAAAGTAGCGGGTACGAGCCCGCATCCTGTCCACAAGGGTAGGTTTGAATCCTTTATCTTTTTCTTTTGCCAGGATTTCATTGCTTATTCTCTTGCCTTTTCCCGATTCAATAGCACCTGCTTCATAAACAAATTCCCTGTACCGTGCCAGGCGTGCAGAAATATCGATTTCTTTATGATCTTCCAGCCCAAAATCCACAGAGAGAAACCTGTCCCTGTTGTCCGTCTGGGCATGCCAGCCAAGTCCATTCCAGCGATATTCATCCGGCCTGTCAACGATACCGGCACGAACCGGATTAAGATCTACATAGGCAAGACAGTTGATAAGGGTTTCTCCTTCTTCCACAATGACACTCTTGTATCTGTCAGCCCAGAAAAAACCGCGCCGTTTGTGGAGTTTGTTGTAGTACCTGGAGAAGCACTGTTTGATCTCCTTCATAAATTCAGAGAGTTTTGACCATTTCTCCCGAAACATTGGAATCTGACCGGCAGTCAGGTTCTTTTCCTCTCCATAATACCTGATAAAACGCTCCCTGATTTGTTCATCAGAATAACAGGTGCCGGGGTTCATGCGCACCACAATATGGAAATGGTTGCCCATGATACAAAAGGTCAGGATTTCACAAAAATAGACAGAACTCAGGTGTTTGATCAGTTGCAGGAGATAATCTTTCTCTGCATCACCAATGACAAAACCGTCAAGGGCTGTGCGGGACATAACATGATAAACTGCCGGTTCACCTTCTATGAGCATGCGGGCTTTGCGTGGCATAGAAACTCCTTTGAGAAAATTGTTGGCATGACTGGATTATGAATTGAGATTAACGGAATG
>WGBG01000048.1 GCA_015494395.1 Deltaproteobacteria bacterium | reverse complement strand
GTAAGGGGCCGCATGAAAGAATTCCTTGCATGGCACGAATCACTTGCCCTGGTGCATCTCACCCTTGACCAGGCATATGTTGTTACCTGGCGCATACTTTCCGAAGGCATCCTGCCTGGACGCTCTTTCAAGGCCCTTCATGATCTTCTCTATGTGGAGAACAGGTATGATCCCCTGACACTTTGGGGCCAGCACGAGGCAGCAACAGAGCTTCTTACCAGAAATGGCAACCTGCTCACTGTATCCAGTGCCCACAGGAAACTGAACATGCTCATGGATACGGTTGGAAGCGAGATGGCTTATCAACAGCACTGCATGGAGTGCCAGGACCGCTCCATACCTGCAATTCCAAGATAACACAAATAAATATTCTCCAGAGGGAGGCGGAAAACTCCCTTTGGGGCGACCTGTCTCCTTTCTGGAACAGATTATTGAAGGAGGCAGCAATGATTGACCTTATTGAAAACGCACTTTCAGAACTCTCTGCGCAGCATACTGAAAGAGAGCTTGGCGACCGTTCATCTTATGTTGGCGCCTCTGACATTGGAGGATGTCCGCGCAAGGCGGTTCTTTCAAAAATTGATCCCAGGCCCCATACACTTTCAGAGCTCCTTCGGTTCAGAAGGGGGCATATAGCAGAAGATATCATAGCGGAATCCCTTGAGCACTGCGGGCGTTTCAGGTTTGAACGCCAGTATGAGGTTGAAGACAATGACCCTGTGCCTGTAAAGGCCCACCTGGATTTTGTCTTTCATGGCAGGGATTCCCTTGGCGTACTTGAAGT
Organism: Deltaproteobacteria bacterium; assembly: GCA_015494395.1. Lineage (GTDB taxonomy): Bacteria > Desulfobacterota > Dissulfuribacteria > Dissulfuribacterales > QOAL01 > S144-17. The sequence continues at coordinate 4,248 of WGBG01000048.1, read as the reverse complement.
AAAGGCCCCCCGGACCATGCCTTCAAGCGTCTATGATAGCTGGGAGATGCAGCTCTACTTCCAGATGGGTCTTTTACAGAAGGCAACCGGGGTTCCTGTAAAGGGAGGCATCCTAGCGGTTGATCTTTTTGAAGGGACCTTGAGGCTCCATAACGGCTACAGACCAAATGATGAAATCTTTCAGGGTCTCAGGCAGAGAGCACAGCAGATATGGGATGCAGTAAACGGCGTGGTCACTCCTGAAATCGAGACTGGCCCCCTGTGCGGTTACTGTAACTACATAGAGGACTGCCCTGCCTTTAAGGCTGATGAGATTCCTGAACTCTCTTCAGAGGCACTCAGGCTTGGCGAGCTGAAGGAGCAAAAGAAACTTCTTGATAAGGAGATCAAACAGAGAAGCCAGCACATGCTTAAAATTGTACAGGAAACAGGGCCGTTTCGTGCAGGTGGAATCTATTTTACCAGCAGGCAGAGGTCCTACACTGTAACGGATTTTGCATCACTTGGAGAGGCCCTCTCCAGTGCAGGCTTACTCCTTGATGATTTCCAGACAACAAGGAAAAGCAGCCCTTATCTTGAGATGAAATTTCTTGGTAAGGCAGCATAAACATAGAAATTCCCGCCGGGGAGACACCTTCTTCCTGCGGGGAATTGGCTGTCTCCCTGCAAAAGGAGGCAGATATGTACAGACTTGACAGAAAAGCCGCTGTGATAATGGACAGGCTCGTATCATCCATGACTGACGGATACCTGAAACTCGACAATAACAGTGCATTCATGCCGCTTGTTGTGGAGCACATAGGGGAGAATCCATATGGCACTCTTATTTCCGTTGCTCACTATGGCAAACAGAACGGGGATCCAATGAGGGACCCGGACGTGGTGCTTCTTCATGCAAGGGATAATGGCAGTTATTATCCTGTGAGCTATCGTAATGATTACGTGCCGGTATTCAAAGAGGCTGTACGGTTCACAGGGCCGCACCAGGAAATCATCAGGTGCAGGCAGCGTATGCAGAAGGACCTTGCAAGTTTCGTAAACAGGTGGATGAAGGCCATTTACGAACAGCAGCTTTCCTGATCCTCCGCTTTTCACACATTTTCCCATTAAAAAAAATCTCAGCTACAGGCTGGCTCATGCAAGGTAAGAGAACATGAAAACTATTCTCAACTGCCTGGGCTGCGCCCTGTTCATGCTTGGAACCTGCACGCCAAATGACAGCGTTGTCATCACAAGCACGCTGCTTGCTGCAGGGAGCCTTATTGTGTTCAGGCAGGATATCCTGTCCTGGATATGGAAGAGGTCTTCATACTTCCAGAGGCTCTTTCCCTCCAGACACAGCCACCTGTTCATCTCTTCAGAATCAAGAAAGGGAGGGCAGTGACATGTGCGCATGGTGCGGAAAGAGGCTTCCGGGCATCAGGCATGACTCTCACGGGATATGCAGTTCATGCAGGAAAAAGATATTGTCGGAATTGAAACAGGTTAAGGAAACCAAGACAAAATAACAAAAATTACACAGGGGCTGATTTACAGGCGCTTATCTGCCTGCAGCCCCTTTTGTTTTACGGAGAATGCATAATGTCACATTCTATTCATTATATCATGATAAGCGAATACACAGGCGCACCGCAGGAAGAACTATCCTGTGAGGCAGCAGCGGCAATTGAACCGTCCAGGAATATTGTCTTTGATTACCTGGAAGAAAGCCCTGTTGATGAAAACGGAGATTATTTGAAGACTCTCAGTTACCGGGAAGACCCGCAGGCCTTCATGAGCCTGCTTGCTGAAATTCAGAACGAATTGACAGCAATGTGCCGCATGAAGCTTGAGTTACTGGCAGACAGTCTGGGAATTGCGGCAGGCCATGATCCCGGCTCCCTTGCTGTAGAAACCGGCAGGGAACTTTTCAGAAGGGTCCATGAAGGCATGTCCGGAATGGAACAAGGAACAGGCAACGAGTTCCTGCCACAGGATATTGCCTGGAATCTCAAGACGTTCAGCCTGCTTGTATGCGGGGAATATACGTTTGACAGCGGATTTTTCGATGCGGTAAGACGCTACAAGGCGATTGTCCCCTGTAGACAGGATATTCTGGACCTGGTAAAGGAAATGGCAGAGGACATGGACCTGTACCTGGTGCCACTGGACCTGCATTTCTGAACAATCACATCAGACCCGGACACTGCAAATCACTATCAAATTCACTCTAACATCACGGCACCTTAACGGTGCCTTTTTTTGTGCATGGTTATGTTGACCGTTAATAGATACATGCATCCAGTATGGAAAGTACCTCAGACAGTAGCTTCTCGTTTCTTTCTTCAATAAGTTTGGCATTACGAGAACGGTAATCAATGGATTTAATCTGCTCAACCATGATGAAACCGGTCAGCTTGCTTTCTGAGGGAATGGGCACATGGAACGGATAGTCTCGTTTTGTGTTTGTAAGAGGGCAGACAATGGCAAGCCCGGTACTGCGATTAAACAGGTCTTTGCTCACTACGAATGCGGGGCGACGACCTTTTTATTCATGGCCTGATTGGGGATCGAAACTGACGGCAATGATCTCTCCTTGCCTGGGGATGTATACAGACATCTACCAAATCTCCTTACCTGCAGCTTTACCCCAATCAATTTCAACTGTCTTATAATCTTCAGGGATTTTTGCAACCAAATCTTCTAACTTGTATCGTCTCTGTATCCTCCTGGCAGGCCTGATAATTATATTGCCATTGTTAACACTTATATCAACTTCATCACCTATTGTAAGCTGGACATCCTCTAATAGCCTCTTGGGAAGTCTAAGACCCTGGCTATTTCCCCATTGTTGTATTTTGGTAACCATATACTAATCTCCATGAATGTATAGCCAAAGTATATACGCTTATTTCACGGACTGTCAATTCGCTGGTGTCGAAGAAGTCCTCTTCAGGAGTAAATCTACTGCTCTATCCGCCGCTTTTTGTTTGGCCTCGGGCAAAAATTTGGCATACCGCCTGGTAACTTTTGTATCCTTGTGCGTGAGTAACGCACCTATCATATCCAGCGTATATTCCCCACTGCTTGCCAGGGTGACCGCAAAATGGTGACGCAGTCCGTGAAACGGACGAAATGACCGTGGCAAATCAGCGGCTTTTTTGATTCTCTTCACTGCTGTACATTCAACTCGCCGTTGTCCCTTTTTGCCTGGGAAAACATAAGGGCTTTCCGGGTAATGTTTCCTGGTCCATTCAATCTGTGCTTCGAGAATTTCTCGCGCAACAGAATTCATGGGTATAGATTCTGAGTGTCCACCTTTAGGATTTTGAATTGCAATTATGCCTTTACGGAAATCCACGTCTTTCCGTTTAAGCTTGAAAATTTCTCCTTTTCTCATGCCTGTAAACATTGCAAGCTTGACCATCCTTGCAGCATCCTGATGAGGCCAGTTTTCCAGGACGGACAGCAATTTTGCAATTTGTTCGTCTGTAAGATATTCGGTGGTTTCACTATCGACGACAGGCATCTTGATTTTGAAAGATAGAGGGGGGCAATACCTGAACTCGGTCCCGAAATTAATTACTCGCTTTAACAGGGTAAGTATATGCTTCAAAGATTGAGGGGAGAGCTTTTTCTTTCTTGCGCGACGTTTTATTTTTTCGATATCGAGGATGGATAATTCAGGAACACGTTTGTCTTCAAGCACTTTGAGATGATTGTCCCATCGATTCAAATCTATATTGCGTCCTTTCATGGCCCTTCCATGTTCGGAGTCAAAATACAAATCTTTCACTTCACGCAAGGGCCTGTTGTGCTTTGTTCGTTCCCTGTTCACTTCTGCTGCTGTTTTTACGTCCTTTCCATGCCGGATATCCTTCATCCTCTGTGCCCTGATCTCAGCAGCCACCTGGACGGTGTAACCCTCACTCTGCCAGCCCACCTTTTCACGTTTCGTCTTGCCATGCAATTTGTACCGAATATAAAAGCATCGGTCCGGCCTCCCATTAACCTTGCGCCGGTCACTTTCGCGGTATTGTATGCCGGGATAGTTGCGAATGCTTTTATAGCTCATTATCTGCTCCCTGAAAAAATTGGTCACCTATTGGTCACCCCTTGATAAAAAAACAAGGGGTTTTTTAGTGTTTTGCAGGGATTACAGTACATATTAAAAAACGGATAGTCAAGTGAAATTAAAGAGAAAAGTGCTAAATAGTACTGAATAGGTAAAGGTGACGTGCTGGCCTGTCACGCCAGAGGTCGCGAGTT
>WGBG01000047.1 GCA_015494395.1 Deltaproteobacteria bacterium | reverse complement strand
GATTTTTTTTCTACCGAGCCATCCGATCTTTTTGTTTGACAGACCCGGACGCCCCCCAAAAATACTGCGTGAATAGCGAAAGACGGGTTAATATCCGCCTGATCCTATCCCAAAGTGGAAGGCTGGCCTTCACTATCTTGGTTGCTTTGGAAGCTGGGCACCATGCCAGACGGCAACTATCCATACGGTATCGCCTTTGATTTTATAGAAAAAACGGTATGGAGGTATGATAACCTCCCTGAAGGGGAGTTCTGGAAACTCGGGAATGATTCTTCCGGATTCAGGAAAGTCTTCGAGCCTTCGCAAAACGGTTTCAACATGCTGTCGAAATTTGATTGCCGCCGAAGGCTTATCACGTCGGATATATGCGATAGCAGACAGAAACTGGGCCCTGGCAGCTGGTGTAAAGCGGATTTTCACGATGGTTACTGTGAGAGGATTGAATCAGCTTCAGCCAGAACAGTATCTAAGTCATAACCCTCTCCTTCTTCTATTTCTTTTTCGCCCCTGGCCAAAAGCCGAAGGATCTCTTTCTCTTGTTCAGCCTTTTCATACGCCTCGACACTGATCATGACAGCAACTGCCCGTCCTCTTTGCGTAATAATGACGGGCTCCTTGTTATCTCGTAATTTTTTCAGGATTTCGGCTGCATGCTGCCTCAAATCACTTACTGGAAGTATATTCAAGAGTTTTCCCATATGTACCTCCTGTAGTATTTTTACAGGTATCATCAATCGTCACACAAAGCAAGTGCTTGCTTGAATACAGCTAAGAGTAAATAAAATTACCAGCCTCAAAAAATGGCGCTTTACATAGGTACCAGTGGCCGGTTTAGCTTGGAATAAGGAGGCCGGATTGGTCGGGATGAGGAATATAGGGACAAATCAAAATAAAATGCTTAGCAGCAGGTTCTGCAGTGTTTACGCATGTTTTCATTTTTCCTGAGTGAAAAGCGGAAGGAAGACCTCGAACCTAGTTCCCTGTCCTATTTTGCTGGTTACGTCTATCCAGCCTCCGCGCCTGTTTACCAGGGCATAAACAACAGCAAGGCCCCACCCGTGTTTTCCACTTCTCTGGTCTTCAGATTTTGTTGTGAACAGGGGATCAAATATCCTGCTCAGGATCTCCTGGGACATGCCTTCTCCATGATCCTCAACGTACATTACGGCAAAGACGCCCTTTCTTGCATTGCCATGTTTCCTGCAGTACCGGCTGTCAACCTTTCTTTGAAATGTTCCTACGAGAAGGTCGCCGCCATCAGGCATTGCCTCCTGGGCATTGGTAAGCAGGTTGCTTAATATCCTCCAGGTGTCTCCCTGGCAAAGCCTCACTGGCAATGGAGCACCTCTCAAGGAAAGACGGAGCCTTATATCCTGACTGAAAGACGAGGTCATGGCATCTATTACCGTTTTCACCTCTAGTGACAGCTCCTTTGGCAGAAGATCTGCCTGAATATCCTCATGACCCAGTTGGTGCATATTTTCCACCAGTGACTCCATGTCATACAGAACCTTCTGGATCCTGCCCAGCCGGCCAAGTATCATTTCGTTATCCTTGAAATGTCTTACAAGATGCATGGTTTCAGCACCCAGTACCGTAATGCAATTATTCAGGTCATGAGCAACACCTGAAGCCAGCCTTTCCATGGAGGCCATTTTATGCACCTGTATGTACTCAGACATTGCGTGTTTGGCAGAACTTGCCAGGGCCTGTACATGATCCAGTGAATTCCTGACTGAATCCAGTACAGACTGGGAACTCATGATATCTGCAGTGCCATGTTGTTTTCTTCCACCTGTTATGGTAGCGCGGGCATACGCCATTTCTACCTCCTTTCCGGTTTCCAAAATTGCTCTCGTTTCAAACTTAAAAATCAATCTGGCTTCTCAAGCCCCAGATATAGATATCGTCCCTTCTGGAATCGCCCCCGGCATTTCCTATCCATTGAAAATCTGCACTCAGGGCAAAATACTGATTCATTGTGAGCCTGTAATACGCTTCTAAATAGTTTTCGTTGGCAGTATGGTCATTTTCATCTTCGTAATCATCTGTAAGAAGGGTCTGGCCAAAGGCAAATCCAAAAGCGTCGTCTCCCCGGTTCCACAGTCCTCCGGCAAGCTCAAAACCAACAGACCAGGTTCTGTCAAAGGGGGCCATCTCCCATGCGTCTTCGTCACCATTCCAGACAGCCCGGTCATCGGTAATGGTTTGACTGTAACGGGCAAACCCCTTGATACCGTCCAGGATTTCCTGGTCAAATGAAAGCCCCCACCCGCTCAACGAGTTATCCGCAAGCCTGGCTGCATCCTCGTGACCCAGGCCTGAGGCCCTGGATATATCTTTATTCTTCAGGAGCCTCTCTTATCCACCCAGCCGTAAAATCTGTAATTGCCATCTCTCTCAAGGAGTCTGGGCATAATATTCACCTGGGCGGCAATCATTGCATCATCAAAGACATTGTGCCATACCGAGTCTTCCCCATGGGCATTGACACTTGCCCCTATCACCTTGAATTCCATGAGATCAACGGGCTGGGCCCTCAGCATAAAGGCCGGACAGTAAAAATTGTCAGGCTCCGGGATGTTCATACCCATGCTCTTTACAAAGATATTTGAAAGAAATTGTGTTGTTTCGTCTCCTGCAACCTCGTTTTCATCAAAGAGAACACTTATGTCCATCTTGCCGATATCAAACCCGTATCTGTCATCTGAAAATGAGAATTCGTAAAAGGCCTCGGAGATGGTGAGTGCCGATTGATCCAGTGCAGTAGCCGTCTTGTAGGCATCGTAGTTGGGGACACTGAAGCTTGGGACATCGTTGTTGAGTCCGTCACCATCACCTCCCTCAAGGTGAACGAAGACTTTCCCCCATTTTGCAAAATCCGTGTCCAGGTTCAGATCCATCGTATATGAAGCATCCTGCGTGGACCTGACCCCTTCCATGCTGTCTGCATCGCCAAGGGTGCCCATAACCAGGCCAGTCACCCCACCTCCGAGGCTGAACCGGTTATACCAGTGGGACTCCTGGGCATCAGCTTCCCCTGCGGGTGAGACCTCTGAAGCGCGCTCCTTTTCCTCTTGCCTCATAACTGACAACTGCTTCTCTACACTCTCAAGCCTGCTGCCAAGTTTCCTGTTTTGCTCCATAAGCTGTTTAACCAGCCTTTCCAGTTGCTCCTCCCGCGAAGAGACACCTCCGGCAAAGACTGAACCGAAACCTGTCAGAAGGAAAAACAGCACCAAACAACCCACTATCCCAGGACAAACAACATTCCTTTTCATTTGAAACCTCCCCCTTTTGTCATTAGTCGTTGTTAATAAATTTAGGCTAACCTAAACACATTTGAAAAAAATATTTATTCAAGCCATTCCAGGAACTCCACGTCTGATGAACTGCACCCACCACATCCCTTTTGACACGCCCCTTCACACCTGTGGCGCTTCAGCCGTCCCTTCCTGATCCATATATCCAACATGGGCTCAATGGTCCCTGCATCTGTCCTGAAGCAGTTTACCAGGTCCTGCATTGGTGTAAAACGCCTCTCTTTCAGATATTTTTTAAGTTCAACAAGGTTCATTTGGATATTCCTTTCCACAGGCAGAATCATAAGGCAGGCTTGGCAAGTGAAGCATAAGAAATGATAGCTGCCGCGCCTGCCTCACAATTACCGGCAATGTACTTATTTTGCTGGCGCCATCACACCAGCCATTTCACGGAAACGCTCCCCCTTCTTTCTGCCAACGAGATAGAGCATTGCCACCACCGCTGAGAAAAGGCCAGCCACTAATGTTATCCAGAGGATAGAACCCCCTGGATGAGCGGAAAAGGTGGCAACCTGGTAGAAGGATGTGGCAGCGCACCAGGCAAGAAACGTGGTCCAAAATCCGGCAAACAGCGTCCATCTGAGATTTGTCTCCCTGTAAACCGCTGCTATGGCGGCGCTGCAGGGGAAGTAGAGCAGCACAAAGAGAAGATAGGAAAATGCCGCCACCTTTGTACCGAAGAGAGTTGCCATTGCCCCGAAGGTGCCCTTATCAACCTCAAGTTCCTCT
>WGBG01000046.1 GCA_015494395.1 Deltaproteobacteria bacterium | reverse complement strand
GCAGCCGGTATGCAAAGGAGCAGGGCATTCCTGTAACAGAGGTGCAGCATCACCATGCCCACGCAGGGGCAGTGATGGCAGAACATGGAATTGAAGAAGCGGTTGCCGTGATCTTTGACGGGACAGGATACGGGCCGGACGGTACGGTGTGGGGAGGGGAATTTTTTTATGTAAATAAGCGTAAATTCAAGCGCATGGGACATATTCTGCCAATTCCAATGCCAGGGGGAGATGCGGCATCCTCACAGCCCTGGCGTATGGCACTCTCTCTGCTTTTATCCGCAGGTTTTCAAATAGATGGTAATGACAGCAGGCTGCCACTGGCAATACTTGAAATACCTGTGGAAACGCGAAGGCTTATTGCCCGGATTATCCAGCAGAAGATTAATACCCCCTGGACTTCAAGTGCTGGCAGGCTCTTTGATGCAGTAGCTGCCCTTACGGGCCTTAGGCTTGAGGCAAGTTTTGAGGCACAGGCGGCAATGGAGCTTGAGGCAGCGGCATTTCGTGCCGTTTCCGGAAGACTGGGCGTGAACCATGCGCCTGTCGGTTGCTGCAGGTGGAAAAGCGGTACGGTTAGGGAAGATAACCGGTGGATTATTGACAGCCGGATTATTGTGCCACTGATCCTTGATAACATGAAACAGGGAGTGCCGTCAGGTGATATTGCCCTTGATTTCCACCTCTGGCTTGTAAAGTCGGCTGCAGAACTGGTTGAAAATATAATAGAAGATCTGCCTGTGCGAAATGTCATTCTCGGCGGTGGTTGCTTTCAGAACAGGCTTCTTTCAGAGTTTTTGAGCATCACACTGGAAAACTCGGGCTACAGAGTGTACACAGGTAAAGAGATACCTGTAAATGACGGTGGAATTTCAGCCGGCCAGATTTATCTGGTCAAATCGTAACTGTTCAGCGTATTAACAAAAGGTTGATAAATGGCCTTGTTATTTCATTTACCACGCTGAATAGATAGCCAAGTGATTGTTGCAGGACAACACTCCTGCAACGTGAAACAGTGCCTCAAATATGCCTGGAGATTGAATTGACATGTGCCTTGCAATTCCCATGAAGGTAATTGAAACAAGCGGGGGGACAGACAGCCTGACTGACCCTCCGGTTGCCATTGTTGATGCAGACGGTATCAGACGCAAGGTGCGGCTTGATCTTGTTGACCGCATGCCTGGGCCAGGTGACTACCTGATTATCCATGCAGGCTTTGCAGTAAACTGTCTTGATGCCAGGGAAGCAGAACGAAGCCTTGAGCTAATGAACGAAATCGCTTCTTCTGTCCCTCATGTTAGACACCGAACTTGCAGCAACTGACCATCCAGCTCAATGAAATACCCTAATTTATGAAATATATTGACGAATACCGTAATCCGGACCTTGTGCGTTCACTCTCTGCTGAGATACAGCGAAAAATCACAAGGCCCGTAAGGATCATGGAGGTGTGCGGGACACACACAATGGCCATATTCAGGCACGGCCTGCGCCGGATTCTTCCAGAGAAACTTTACCTTGTTTCAGGACCTGGATGCCCCGTGTGCGTAACGCCCCCGGGACTTATTGATGCATTTTGCAAGGTAGCTGGCCGCAGAGATGTAATTACCGCAACCTTCGGGGATATGATACGGGTTCCTGGAAGTAGTGGATCGCTTGCTGATGCAAGGGCTAAAGGGGCTGATATCCGTATTGTATATTCTCCTGCAGATGCAATACAAATCGCCAGGGATAATCCTGAAAAACTAGTTGTATTCATAGCCATTGGCTTTGAGACCACCATCCCGCTTATTGCAGCATCCATACTGCAGGCATACAGGGAAGATATCAATAATTTCTGCATATTTCCCGCAAACAAGGTCATGCCACCTGCCCTTGAAACCCTTATGAAGGACACCTCGCTGAACCTGGATGGCCTGCTCTGCCCCGGCCACGTAAGTATAATCACAGGTTCTGAGGCATTTTCCTTTCTTGCAGAGGATTATGGACTCAGTTGTGCAATAGCAGGATTTGAGCCAGCAGATATACTTCTTGCAATCCTTGCGCTTATGGAGCAAATCAATGAGGGAAGCTACAGGGTTGATAACTGCTATACAAGGGCAGTCACAGCAGCAGGAAACCTCAAGGCAAGGGAACTTGTACAAGAGGTCTTTACTCCTGTTGATTCAAGGTGGCGGGGGCTTGGAACAATTGCCGGAAGTGGGCTTGTTCCAAAGGGAAAATATGCAGACTTTGATGTTACCAGGCGCCTTGCTATCCAGGTTTCTGAAATTGATGAGCCGCCAGGCTGCCTGTGCGGGGAGATTCTAAAGGGCATGAAAAGGCCCAGTGAATGCCCGCTATTTGGAAAAAACTGTACGCCATCTGCACCCATTGGCCCCTGCATGGTCTCTAATGAGGGCACCTGTGCCGCATGGTACAGGTTTGGGGTGGAGAGCATATAAATTTGCGCAGGGAGTATGAAGATACCAGACAAAACCCATAAGCAGATCACCCTAGATCATGGAAGCGGGGGAAGTGCAAGCTCGGAACTGATAGAGTCCCTGTTTCTTGAATATCTCACTGACCCTGTACTTAACCGCATGGAAGATGCAGCCGTTTTGAATGTTCGGGGGAAAAAACTTGCCTTTTCCACGGACAGCTTCGTGGTGGACCCAATCTTCTTCCCCGGTGGAAGCATAGGCGAACTTGCCATAAACGGAACTATCAATGACCTGGCAATGCAGGGGGCAAGGCCTGTATGCTTGAGCCTCGGTCTGATAATCGAGGAGGGTTTGGGGTTCAAAGACCTTGAGAGGATTATCAGGGATATTGCCCATGCATGCAGGAAGGCTGAAGTCCCGGTGGTAACCGGGGATACCAAGGTGGTTCCAAGGGGAAAGGCAGACCGGATTTTTATAAATACCTCTGGCATAGGCATTGTTGAGGAAGGTACGGACATTTCGCCTGCACGCATCAGGAAAGGCGATGCCATACTGCTGTCGGGAAGCGTTGCTGATCACGGCATAACAATTCTTACCAGCCGGGAGGGATTGGAATTTCAGGGGAAATTGCAAAGTGACACCTGTGCCCTGCACAAAATGGTGCAGGGCATACTGGGAAATCTTTTACAGTCAGACAGTATATCTGCCCTGCACGCATTAAGGGATCCAACCCGTGGAGGGCTTGCTACCACTCTGAGTGAGCTGGCACGGAGTTCTTCTGCATGCATGGAGATTTTTGAAAAAGAAATACCAATTGCTGCTCCGGTCAGGGCAGCCTGTGAGCTTATGGGCCTTGATCCCCTCTATATTGCAAACGAGGGTAAATTTATTGCAATTGCCGAAGAACAGTATGCAGAGTCTATCATTGACGTAATGCGTTCGTTTCCCGAAGGGCAGAACAGCATAATTATCGGCAAGGTTACGGACAACTATCCTGGGAGGGTTGTAGTACATACCGGGTCTGGTGGAAGCAGGCTTGCAGAGCCACTTACCGGAGAACCGCTGCCAAGAATATGTTAAGGGTTTTCCAAAACCGGTTTTTACGTCTTTCTGAGTAGGTTGTGCATTGCGCACCGTTAAAAATCCATTGGGCGAGGTAAGCACTCTGGAGTTTTCCCCCAAATCAACAAGAAAAGAATGGTAAAAAACAGTTCAAAAAACAAGACAAAAAAGGTTAAAAAAATCTTGACAGTCTTATAGAAAGCGTTTATTGTATTTTTAACATTAAATTTTTACGAGTATTCACAGAACAAGCTGGAGGGCTCCCAAATGATTAGAGACATCAAAGACCTCAAGGAAAAACGCGACCTGGTACATCAGATAGACTGGACAATGACTCCGGAAAAGGCAGTGGATATGTACCTTGAATGGGGTGCTGGCTGGACAAGGGGAAACGACTTTGTCCGCAGCGGAGATGATGAATCAATCTACTTTGTTCTTTACGATTGGGAGTCACCGGCTCAGGCAACTCTTCTCAGACGCTCCTCAAAAGAGGTTGAAGAGATAGCAAAAATACCGGTAGATGAGAAACTTTTCAAAAAATCAATTGAAGAGGGTGGTAAAAAGGCTGGCGTAGGTGTCTATCCGCCAAGTGCAGAGCTGAAAAAATGGCTGACCCAGGCCATTGACGGCCCACCACCGGAATATGTGAATTAGGACCAGACTGCAGCCTTCATTTTAAGGCTGTTTATATCATAATGCCATATTAGTACCAACATACCTCCTTATCCCTTCCTCCTCTGGGAGAGCGGCCCTCCCCCACCAATCTATACGCCGCTCTCCTTTTTTTGGGTTTGTGGCTGGCCATAGGGCAGCGCCTTCAGAGGCTCGAAGTACTACAAGTACATCTTAACCCCTGCCGCCTTGCATCTGCTGCACCTTATGAGCAGATACATCTTGTCCAAAACGTCTTTCCGTTATTAGACTCATTCTGTCTCTGCATCGTTATCCAGCAGGCCCTTTTCCTTTGCCTCCTCAGGGACATTCCCATCTTCCTTTATCTCTTTGAGGCGCTTTCTGGCTATTTCAGGAGGAAGGCTGCCCACACACTGTTCCGCATATGGGCAGTAGGTGGCACAACCAAAATCAAGCTGGGGGTTAGGCACCTTGACACCGCATTCAGGACACTTTCTCCATGTATCATCCTTGAAAAATTCAACCAGATGCCCGCACTTTGAACACTTTGCTTCAAAAATCGCGTCAGGCCTCCAGTAACGGCTGTCCTGTCCTGGACACTTCATAGGATTTTCCCCTTTCTATGGCTTACGCCCAAATGTGATATTGAAATAGCTGTACAGTTACTATCTCAATTACTTACTCATTACCTGAAAAATAATCATGCAGCACAATGAATTGCAATACACCCCAGTCGTATAAGAAATGCCATAATCCAGGCAAGTGTCATTAGATATCCTACAGTAAAACAGGTCCATCCAAGAGAGCCGGTCTCCCGCCAAATTGTAACAACAGTAACCATGCACGGCACGTAAATCAGTACAAACACCATAAAACCGAATGCGGTTGCCGGTGTGAGCCCGCTCTTTTTAAGGGCATTCTGAAGGCCTGTGCTTCCAGGTTCAGCATCCCCAACCTGATAAAGGACACCCATGGTACTTACGACCACCTCTTTGGCAACAAAGCCGGTAATAAGACTGACACCCAGTTTCCAGTCGAAACCAAGGGGCGCTATAAGGGGCTCTACGGCATGGCCAAGCCTGCCAATGTAGCTTTCAGACAGCCTCTGGTTCTCCATAGCCGCTTCAACAGCCACAAGCTCTGCCCTAAGTTCTGCACATCTGTCAACCTCTTTGCCGGTTTCGTTATGTCCTGCACATTCTGCAAGACCGGCTTTAATTGCCTGGTGCTGCGCCACAAGTTCGGGGCTGTACTGAATATTCCTGGGAAAGGCGCCCAAAAACCATATTACAATGGAAAATGCCAGGACAACTCCTCCCATCTTCTGGAGATAGACCTTTGTCTTCTCCCACATGTGAAGCATGACACTGAGCAATGTCGGAAGCCTGTAGGGAGGAAGCTCCATTACAAAGGGGGCTGTTTCACCCTTGAACAGGGTCTTGCTGAAAAGCTGCCCCATGACTATTGCAAGGGCGATCCCCAGGAAATAGATGATGAATATGACATTTCCCTCTCTGCCAGGGAAAAATGCCCCTGCAATAAGCACATACACAGGGAGCCTGGCCGAGCAACTCATAAGGGGATTTATCAAAATGGTAAGCAGCCTGTCGCGCCTGGTTTCAAGGGTCCTTGCAGCCATTATTGCCGGCACATTACACCCAAACCCCATGATAAGCGGTATGAAGGATTTGCCGTGAAGCCCAAGGGTATGCATCACCCGGTCCATGATGAATGCCGCACGTGCCATGTAACCCGTATCTTCAAGCAGGCTGATACCAAGAAAGAGTATCAATATGTTGGGGAGAAATACTATTACCCCTCCAACCCCGCCGATAATGCCATCAATGATGAGGTCGTGAAGCAGGCCTGCAGGAAGCAGGTGGTCTGCCACCTTGCCGGTAAATTCCACTGCAGCCTCTATCCACTCCACAGGATATGCCCCAAGGGTAAAGGTGCCCTGGAACAGCAGGTACATGAACAGGACAAAGACGGGAAAACCCAGGAGACGGTTGGTAAGCACCTGGTCAATACGATCGCTTACTGTCTGCTTTGCCGCTGCAGAAAGACGCATGGTCTCCTTCAGTGCGCCTGATATAAAACCGTACCTTGCCTCTGCAATAACGGTCTCGGCATCTTCTTCAAAGAGTTTTTCTATCCTTGCCCGGCTCTCATCAACCTGGTTCCTTATCTTCTCAACACCTTCAGGGGGAATAAGGCCTTGCTGCCCGGCATGTTCTATCTTCTCCCAGACCGAGGCATCATTTTCAAGCAGTTTAACAGCCACCCACCGGGGATAGTACCTGCTGTTAAAATCAGGGTAGTTGCCAATTTCTCCCTTGATTGCAAGGATCTCCTTCTCCACCTCCCTGCCGTAATTTACATGTATGTGCCGGGAGACCGGATCCTTTCCACTGTGAACCTCAAGCACCGTGTCCAGGAGCCTGTCTATTCCCTCTCCCCTGGTACCCACGGTCTCCACTATGGGTACACCCAGGAGCCTTGAAAGGTGTTCAAAATCAATCTTTATCCCCCTGCTCTGTGCAACATCCACCATGTTCATGGCAAATACCAGGGGAATATTGAGCTCTATGAGCTGGGTTGCCAGATAGAGATTGCGCTCAAGGTTGGAGGCATCAATAATATCCACCACCACGTCCGGGTGTTCTTCCAGGATAAAATCCCTGGCTACAATCTCTTCAACTGAATATGCAGTAAGGGAATATATACCAGGAAGATCCACAACTTTAATGGTGGTATCCCTGTATTCAAGGCTGCCTTCCTTTTTTTCAACAGTTACCCCGGACCAGTTTCCAACTTTCTGTCTGGCACCGGTGAGATGGTTGAATATTGTTGTCTTCCCTGCATTGGGATTGCCCGCAAGGGCAATGGTTAAATTTTTCATAGACTCACTCTGAATTATCTCTTTACCTGCCCTGTTCCGCATTTTTCCTGCAGGGGCTGCGCATCCACCCTGAAGGCAGTGGCCTTGAAAAACGCTACATCCTTCCCCTGTCTATCTCTTACGGTAACTGTATAGACACCAGTTCTGGAGCCCTGATGAATGGCTGACGCATAAGCCACAAGATTAGTCCCGGGCCTGGCTGGGCGCATGTAGTTTATGGCACACTCAAGGGCAAGTGCCATTTTGCCGCTGCTGTTTCCTGCAAGGGCAAAGGCAACATCAGCAAGGGCAAAAATGGCAGCGCCATGACAGATAAACGCTGCATTCAGGTGGTCAGGACCTACTGTCATGGAGACCGTTGCCTCGCCGTCTCCAACAGACTCAATTTTCATTTCGAAAATTTCTATCAGCCTGTCATGTTTCTCAATATGTTTTTTCACTGATTCAACGTCCATAATTAAAGCCCTCTTGTATCTATTCAGCGTATTGATGGTAATTGAGGTTAGTGAATGGCCTTGTTTTTCCGTTCCGGTGAACAATTTCTTGTTTTTCTAAGGCTTGCTCCGCCAAAATCGCGAAACTCGCTGGTCCTTCGCTCAGACAGACGCGATTTTTTTGGCTGCGCTTCGCCAGGAAAAACTACGAAATTCTTCATAGTCACTCCAAAACAAGACCATTCACTATGCTGAACAAGATACGCCCTCTTTCAATCAGACAGAAACACCCGGCGTGTTATGTTTTTTCATGAGCTCTTTTTCAAGCCTTCTCCACTTCCACATGAACTTCCCCTTTATGTTTGGAGGGGCAAGGTTGTTAAGGACCTGTGCAACCCTGCTCAACTTTGGATAAAGTACTGATTTTTTGAGCAGCGGGCTTCCTTCCGGAAGCACAAGGGTAAGGATAAATATCATAATCCCGGCAAATATAAGCCCTTTTGCAAGGCCAACAACGCCTCCTAGCAGCCTGTCGAGCCAGCTGAGTTTGATAACCCGGAAAAACCCTCGCAGGAGGATTCCTGCCACAAGAAAGGCAAGATAAACAACTACAAAGAGCAGGGCGAATGAGAGCAGCGACAGCCACGGTTCACTATGCACAAAGGGAGAAAGTCTTACCGCAACAAATGGAAACTGCTGGGCTGCAACGTAAAATCCAAGCACCACGCCAAAAAGCGTGGAGACTGCAACACTGAATCCTGCCCACAGTCCCCTCCCGATAAATACGGCAAACATCACCAATATTCCAATATCAAGCCAGTTAAGGCCTGAAAAAAATGACATTATAATATCCATTGTTATTTTCCTCGCAGAAAAAGTGTGGCAGGCCTTGTAAGGCTGTAATAGGTGTGATTCATGTGCTTGGGCTTTCTGAATCCCCTCTTAAACAGAAATGTACCTTTAACACGCTGAAGCCATCCGGCTTTTTCAAGTTCGTTAAGCATATCCATTACAGCCCGTAACTCAAGGCCATGTCTCCTGGATATGAACTTGGCACAGTCAGCGCCATTTTCCTTGATATCCAGGACCAGTGTCTGCTCAATGCTGTCCAGCTTGTCCCAATCCTTCATAGTTTACGCCTGCCAGAGCTGAAGCCTTTTTGGTTGCGGCATTAAGGCCGTCTTCAAGCCTCTTTCTGTAAAATTCCACCATTCTGCCACGGGCATGTCTGGGCACCGTGAACTCTTCGCCATAAACAAGGCACACCTTTGAGAAGGGAAGGGGGAGGCAAAGCCGGTCCCATGTGTTGAAATACTTTGCGCGGGATGCAGCAAAACCCGTAGGGATGATGGGCGAACCTGTCTCCCTTGCAAGGATCACGGCCCCGATCTGGGCAATATTGGCAGGCCCTTTTGAACCGTCGGCAACAATACCAGCCGGAATGTTAAAACGCTTCATAAGGCCTGCCATTTGTTTTATAGCCTTGAGGCCGCCCTTCATCCTGGAACCCCTTACCGGAATTTGGCCCCACATGCTTATCACAGAGGCAACCCACTGGCCATCCTTGCTGGGACTTGTCATAATGGTGCCTTTATAAACACTGAAGTGATAAAGTGTATAGATAAGACTTGAATGCCACAGTGCAATTATGGGTTTCCTGGGGCTGTCGCCTTGAAGTGCTTTTTCCGCACACCTTGAGCGGACAATTACCGCCCTGCATGTCCCAAGGTAGAGCTCGATTGCTTTAAGAGCAATTCTCATGCTCAAGGGAGCAGAAGGGAGCTGTCCGGTTGTCGGGATTGTGTTATATGGCTCTGCCTCTCGCACATTCATGGGCAATCAGGTAACATGGCACAGGTTATATATCAACATTAAACTTTTGTATCTGTTCAGTGCAGTAAATGGTCTTGTTTTGGAGTGACTTTGAAGAATTTCGTAGTTTTTCTTGGCGAAGCGAAGCTACAAAATCGCGTCTGTCTGATGAGGGACGAGCGAGTTTCGCGATTTTGGCGGAGCAAGCCTTAGAAAAACAAGAAATTATTCACCGGAACGGAAAAAAAGACCATTTACTCACCTTAATGACCGTTAATACGCTGAACAGTTACAAACTTTTTTGGTTTACACACGGAAACGAAGTTAAATTGTCAGGGTACAATATCAATGAGTGATGACAAAAATTTTGAAACTTACCTGAAGGAGCTTGAACAGATAGTAGAGGAGCTTGAAAATGGCAGCATGCCCCTTGAAGACGCCCTGAAGTCCTTTGAACAGGGTGTAAAGCTTGCACGGCAATGCAGCAAACTGCTGGATCAGGCAGAAAAAAGGGTAAAGATCCTAACGGAAAACGGCGAGGCGGGCTTCCTGCCTGAAGAAGAGGATAACACTTAAACCAGGAACAATGGAGGTGGCTATATGAACAGGCACTTGCTTGCGGCAAGCGATGGTTCAGCACATTCGCATCGCGCCCTTGAATACGCTGCAGAACTTTACCGGAACGTGGATGATATAGACATTACCATCATAACAGTCGCCCAGCCTGTGCCACGCTACCTGCAGGCAGGTTTTTCCACCGGAGCAGGAGAACTTAACCGGTTAGGGCTTATTGATGATTTTCTGTCCACAAGGGAATCTGAATGCCGGAAGATTCTTGAGGCAGGTGTCGGCTGCCTGATACGATCAGGGTTTCCGGAAGAACGGATAAGGACAAAGGAAATTGTGCGAAGCAAGGGAATCGCACATGATATCCTGTTTGAGGCGCGCATAGGTAAATACGATGCAATACTTGCTGGCACGCGTGGTATAAGCAATGTTTCGGCCTTTCTTACAGGTAGTGTTTCAAAAGATCTTGTAAAATATGGAAAGAATATACCTGTATGGCTGGTGGCTGATAAAAGCAAAGCCCCCTGTAATGTACTTATTGCCGTGGATGCGTGCCAGGAGTGTCTAAGGGTGCTTGATCATGCGGCCTTTGCCCTAGCAGGGGTGACACGGGCGCAGATAACGGTGTTTCATGTTATCCCAAGGTTCCGGCCCTTTATCTCTTCGGAAGAAAAGATGAAATTTGATGAAATTGAACGTTTTGTCACGAAAACGGCAGAAAAGGAGGTTAAAGACCTGCTTTCAGAAACAAAGGATATCTTTTCTGCAGCAGGTCTTAATTCCGAAAATGTGGAAATCAGGATAAAGCAGGGTACAACCGGGGTTGCCTCTGATATTCTGCATGAATATAAACATGGCGGATACGGGACACTGATTGCCGGGCGCAGGGGCATAGGCGGTTGGGAAGCCCTGATCCCCGGGAGCGTGTCGGACAGGTTAATGAACAGTATTGACAGGGGCGCAATATGGATTGTCGAGTAAGGGGCTGTCCCACAAAAACAGGGATTTCTATGACAATAGAGATGTCGTAAATACGGCCTCTTGAAACATTCAATTCAGGTGAACAGCAGGTAAAACTAATCAAGGATCAACTCAGTAATGGCAAAGATAATTATAGCAGGAGGAGGCATGTCCGGCATGTCCCTGGCGTGGTACATAAAGAAGGCAAGGCCGGATTATGAGGTAACGGTGCTTGAGGCATCTGATTATGCCGGTGGCAAGGCATGCACCCACAGGGAAGATGGATTCCTGTGTGAAAAGGGTGTTAACGGGGTGCTGGACAACAAGCCATCCACCCTTGGCCTTGCAGGAGAGCTGGGGCTTTCTCCTTTGAAGAGCAATGATGCTGCAAGAAAGAGATTTGTTGTCAAAGACAGCAGGCTTGTGCCCCTACCCGAATCTCCCGGTTCATTCCTGACATCCCCGCTCCTCTCCCTTCCTGCAAGGCTCAGGGTGATTCTTGAGATGGTTGTCCCGGAGGGAAACCCTGATATTGACGAATCCCTTGCAGATTTTGCCCGCAGACGTCTTGGGAAAGAGGCGTTTGAGTACTTGATTGACCCTATGTCGTCCGGGATCTATGCAGGGGATCCGGAAAGGCTCTCCCTTAAAAGCTGTTTTCCAAGGATTTATGAACTGGAACACGGGTATGGCAGCCTGATACGTGCGATGATAAGGCTCAAAAGAGAGGCTGCCAAAAAGGGAAAGTCAGGCCCCGGTGCAGGCCCCGGCGGGGTACTTACATCCTTTAGAAACGGCATGAGTGAGATGGCTGACCGTCTTTCCGAAAGCCTTGGTTCATCATTAAGGACAAGATCTGCTGTCAGGAATGCCATCAGGACAGACAAGGGCTGGGAGGTGGAGCTTGAAGATGGCAAAACCATGAGAGGATCGCACCTTGTGCTGTCCTGTCCTGCATACGTTGCCAGGGACATTATGAAACAGAGTGCTCCAGAGCTTTCTGAAGCCGCCTCCAGGATACCATATCCGTCAATATCAGTGGTGTGTCTTGGCTTCAGGAAGGATGCCATAAAAAATTCCCTGAACGGTTTTGGATTTCTTGCCCCGCACTGTGAAAACAGGAAGATACTTGGGGCTCTTTGGGACTCTTCTGTTTTTGACAACAGGGCGCCTGGAGGCTATCACCTTGTGCGCTGCCTTGTGGGTGGTGCCAGGCAGGGTGAGATTGCACTGCTTCCGGATGAAAAACTTGTGGATGTTGCAATCGGAGAGTGCAGGCAGCTTATGGGGCTTGAAAAGACCCCGGAATTTACAAAGGTGTTCAGGTGGCAGCATGCCATCCCGCAGTATAATGTAGGGCATGCCAGGATAATTGAAAGCATTGAACAGGAGCTTTCCACACTGCCTGGCCTGTATGTCAGGTGCAACTGGATTGGCGGAGTAAGCCTTAACGACTGCGTGGCAAATTCAATGAAAACGGCAAGTGAAATTTGCGGAGGTACTGGTAACTGATGACAGCTTCAAGAGAACAGTCAAGCCCTGTCACAGGGGCAGAAAACATAGAATGGAACCTTGCTGACCTGTACAGCGGGCTGGACGATCCGGCAATAGAACGTGATATGGAAGCCTGCCGCACCCTGGCTGACAAAGTATCAGAAAAGTACTCGGAGCGTGTGGCAGAACTTGACGCCGCAGCCCTATTTTCTGCGGTAAAAGAGATAGAGGATATGTACGAGATACTTGGCAGGGTTTCAGCCTTTGCATATCTCAACTTTGCCACTGCTGTAAATAACCCTGAAACCGGGGCATTACTCCAGAAAATCCGGGAATTTTCAAGCGAAATCAGCAAAAAAGTGGTTTTCTTTGAGCTGGAATGGGCTGCCCTTCCTGATGAACAGGCAGAAAAGATTCTCTCATCCCCGGAAATTTCGCACTACCGCCACTACCTTGAGGCAGCCAGGCGCTACCGCCCGCACCTTCTTTCAAGAAGAGAAGAGGAGCTCCTTGCAGACCTTGGCCCTGTCCGGCGTTCAAGCTGGAACAGCCTGTTTGAAAAGGTCCTTGCAATGGAGAAGTTCGGAGAGAATGAACGCACCATGGAGGAGGTACTCTCAGATCTTTACTCCCCGGACCGGGATGCCCGCAAAAAGGCGGCCCAGGATATGACCCAGGGCCTTAAAGAAAATCTCCATGTCCTTACCCATACATTTAATACTGTCCTTGCAGACAAGATGATTGAGGACAGAATCAGAAAGTATCCATCATGGATTAGCTCCATGAACCTTGCAAATGAACTGGATGATGAGACGGTTGAAGCCCTTGTAGGGGCAGTCACCTCCAGAAATTCCACAGTGGCGAGGTATTACAACCTCAAGAAGAAGATGCTCGGTGTTGACCAGCTCTTTGACTACGACCGCTACGCCCCGCTTCCATTCCTGCCGGATGACACGGTAACATGGGATGAGTGCAGAAAGACAGTGCTTGAATCCTACGCAAAATTTTCCTCCGAGATGGCAGAGACAGCATCCCTGTTTTTTGACAGACAATGGATTGATGCCGGGGTGAAGCCCGGTAAAACCGGCGGTGCCTTTGCCCATCCGGTAGTGCCTTCAGTACATCCCTATGTGCTTGTAAACTATACAGGCAACCTCCGGGATGTTGAAACAGTGGCACATGAACTGGGTCATGGGGTGCACCAGGTCCTGGCATCCGACAAGGGATATTTCAACTCGGACACCCCCCTTACCCTGGCAGAAACCGCCTCTGTATTTGGTGAAATGCTCACATTTCAATCCCTCCTTGAGCAGCTGGATTCGGACCGGAAGCGGCTTGGGCTTGCCTCCTCAAAGATAGAATCCATCTTTGCCACTGTATTCAGGCAGATTGCAATGAACCGTTTTGAAAATGCCATTCATACGTGGCGGCGTGAAAAAGGCGAGCTGTCCCAGGAAAAATTCATGGAATTCTGGCTTGCAACCCAGAGGGCCATGTTTGGAGACAGTGTAACCCTTACTGATGATTATGGAATATGGTGGTCATACATAAGCCACTTTATCCATGTGCCAGGCTATGTTTATGCATACGCCTTTGGTGAGCTGCTGGTGCTCTCCCTGTACAGCATCTACAGCCAGACATCAGACCCAAAGGAGAAAAGGGATTTTGTACAGAAGTACCTTGATCTTCTTGCTGCAGGAGGAAGTGATACACCCTACAGGCTTCTGGAGCCCTTTGGCATTGACCTTCATGACCCTGATTTCTGGAACCAGGGGCTTGACATGATTGACCAGATGGTGGACCAGGTGGAGGAGCTTGCAGATAAGGTGCTCTGATGGCAGTGAATCAAATCAGTCCCCATGAGGACAGGGATGAAATTCCCACAGGCAGAAAACGGGATGCAGAACTCATGCGTCCCTTTTTGACCCGGGAGCGCATTAAAACGCTTAAACAGGCCCTGGCACTCAGGACAAGGCATATTACCGTGGTGCTTGATGACATTTATCATCCTCATAACATAAGCGCCGTAGTCCGCTCCTGCGAGGCATTCGGTATTCAGGACCTTCACGTGCTCCAGGTGGAAAATCCGTTCAGACCCAACAAGGGGGTTACAAAGGGTTCTCAACAGTGGATCACCTTTCACAGGCACACATCAATAGAGTCATGTGTGCAGGCCCTTGGTGACCGGGGCTATATTCTGCTTGGTGCAGATCCGCCTTCAAAGGGCTATCCTTCGCTTCCTATTGATCAGCTGGAGGTTGACAGGCCTGTTGCACTGGTATTTGGCAGAGAAAAAGAGGGGCTGCACCAGGAGTTAAGGGATATGTGTGACGGCCTGTTTCATATACCCATGAGAGGCCTTACCGAGAGTTTTAATATCTCGGTCACCGTGGCAATAACCCTGTATGTGCTTCGCACAAAACTGGACCAGCTTCCCCGGAATATCTGGGAGCTTTCCCATGAAGAACAGGCTGATTTGCTTGATGACTGGTCTGTGAAGTCAGTACGAAAGGGACCGGAAGTGTTGAGGGAGATCAAGGCAAGGAGTGGTATGAGTTGATGTTTAGTTTTGTATAACTCCCACCTAGATTGAGCGATTGTCGGATTTGCTGCAGATCCGCGAAAGAGGAATTCCCATAATAGTCGGCTATATGGGGATTCCTCTGACAAAGGAGATGCAGTAAATACGGCAATCCAGAAGGGTTTCAAAATCTGGAAAGCTATAATCAACATAACTCCTTTTAATTTCATTGCAAAAATAATTTTCCAGATTTTGAAACGCTCAATCGAGGTCCCAGCATGTGCAGGGTAATGAGGCTTCGTGAATGGTCTTGTTTTTCCGTTCCGGTGAATAATTTCTTGTTTTTCTAAGGCTTGCTCCGCCAAAATCGTGAAACTCGCTGGTTCCTTGCTCAAACAGACGCGATTTTTATGGCTGCGCTTCACCAAGAAAAACTACGAAATTTTTCAGAGTCACTCCAAAACAAGACCATTTACGAAGCTGGATAAAGTTGTTTTGGCTTTTGAATTCGTGCTGAATCCGGCTTGACATCCTTTTGATGGGCATTATATTATAGTCATATTCTCAAAAAAAGGAGGTGATAGATATGCCCATGATGGATGGCACAGGTCCCAGGGGGACCGGGCGTCCGGGCCGCGGAATGGGACCATGCAGGAGAGTGCATGAACATGAGACAAATACCGGACAAGCTCCTGACATGGCCTGCCAGGGCCTTGGCCCACGTTTCCGCAACATGAGAAAGCCTGGCCTGAGCGGAATGCGTAACCGTTTTGGCGGGCGTAACCGTGGCGGAGGACGTACAAGATAGGATCATGCCTATCCTGCTGGCTGTAAAACCTGGCTGATGTCAGGAATTGCGCGAAATCCGACACTCAAGAGCCGACTGTCAGGGTAATATGTGGCTAGCCATGCCTGCCCTGACAGCTGCTCCTATTAGCCCCAGATCAGGTTCCTGTACCACAAGGAGGGGTATCTTTACCAAGACCTTCTTCATACACCCCTTTTCTTCAAAGGCAGCCCTGAATTCTCCTTTTTCTAAAAATGGAAGGATTGCAGGTGCTATACCTCCTGCCACATAGACCCCTCCGGATGGCAGAGATTTAAGTGCCAGATTCCCTGCCTCTGAGCCATATATCCGGCAGAATATCTCAACAGTTTTAATGCAGAGTTCATCTGTGCCAGCAAGCGCCTTTGAAGTTATTTCAGGTGCCATGCGGTCATGATCCGGGCCATCAGGGATTGAAGAACAGGGATTTCCTGAAAGAAATGTGTGAATGTTTACTAGCCCCTGGCCGGACAGAAGGTGTTCCACGCTTACATGGCCAAATCGCTGCATGAGCCATGACAGCAGTTCAATTTCCTGCGGGCTCTCAGGGGCAAATCCGCAGTGCCCGCCCTCTGTGGAAACTATTATAAAACTTCCGTCCCTGCCTGGCACAGCCAGTGCCTCGCCAAGGCCGGTCCCTGCACCAAGCACTGCCTTAATCCCTGCGGGATCAGGGGAGCTTCCGCCGATCTGAACGCAGCTTCCCTTATCAAGCACAGTGACACCCCAGGCTGCTGCCTCAAAGTCGTTTATTATTGTGCAGTGCCTGATGCCGGTCTCTTCCCTGATCCTGTCACACCGGATAACCCAGGGAATATTGGTGCCCCGGGCAACTTTGCTATCTTCAATTACGCCGGCAACTGCAATACATGCCGCAAGCCCTGCCAGTGAGTCAATGGGTGCATCTTTGATAAATGCGGCAAGAGCTTCATAAAATTCTCCGTACTGCCTGGACGAACATGTCCATTTGAAAATTAGGCTGCTGCCTTGGAAAAGGGCAAGCCGGGTATTGGTGCCTCCAACATCTCCGGCAAGGACCAGCATCTCCACTACTCCCCCTTCTGATCCTCTATCCTGCCGTAAACATCTTCAAACCTGACAATATCGTCTTCACCCAGGTAGGAGCCGCTCTGCACCTCGATAAGTTCAAGTGCAATTACGCCGGGATTTTCCAGCCGGTGTTTCATTCCAAGTGGGATAAAGGTGGACTGGTTCTCGCTCAGCATTATTTCCTCATCACCCCTTGTTACCTTTGCCGTGCCCTTGACAACTATCCAGTGTTCTGCCCTGTGGTGGTGCATCTGGAGTGAAAGGGCAGCGCCTGGATTGACTGTAATGAGCTTTACCTGAAAACGGTCGCCCATTGCAATGGTCTCATAAGAGCCCCAGGGCCTGTAAACCCGACGGTGCAGATATGCCTCCTGGCGATTCTGCCCCTTCAGGTAGTTAACTATTGTTTTTATCTCCTGTACTCTGGACTTGGGCGCAACCAGTACAGCATCTGCTGTTTCAATTACAATATGGTCACGCAGTCCCACTGCGGCAATGAGCCTGCTGTCAGAATAGAGATAAGAACCCTTTGTATCATGCGTAATCACATCGCCATGAAGCACATTGCCATCGCTGTCCTTAAGGCCGGCTTCCCAGAGGGCTGACCATGAGCCTATATCGCTCCAGCCGGCATCAACAGGGACAACAAGCGCCCTGTCAGTCCTCTCCATCACTGCATAATCAATGGAGTCTGAGGGACATGCCTCAAAGGACTTACCATCAAGCCTGGTAAAATCCAGGTCCTTTACAGCCTTTTTGTACGCCTCCTGGGAGTGTTTGAACATTTCAGGTTCGAATTTTTTAAGCTCCTCCAGGAATACCGATGCCTTGAACAGGAACATCCCCGAGTTCCATAAGTACTCTCCGGACTTGACGTACTGTTCTGCCGTTTCCCTGTCAGGCTTCTCTACAAAGCGTTCGACCTTGCAGACCTCCTTCACCATTCTGTGTGAAAATTCCTCTACAACAGCCCCCTTCCTGATGTAGCCATAACCTGTTTCCGGGGCCTCTGGCACTATGCCAAAAGTCACAAGCCCGCCTGATTCGGCATGTTCAGACCCTGCCTGTACAGCATCCTGAAAAACATCCAGCCTTTTTATGATGTGATCAGCAGGAAGGACAAGGAGAAGTGGATCCTCACCCCTGTCCATGCCATGAAAGGCAGCCACGGCAACCGCCGGGGCAGTGTTCCTGCCAACAGGCTCAAGGATAATTGCATCAGGCTTTATCCCTGTCTCCTGCATCTGCTCTGCAACAAGAAAACGGTGTTCCTCATTGCATATAACAATGGGAGGGCCTGTATCATCCATGCCACGCAGCCTGTTTGCCGTCTGCTGGATCAGGGTGCTGTCGCCGGTGAGGGCAAGTAACTGTTTTGGGTAAAGCTGCCTTGAAAGGGGCCAGAGTCTTGAACCTGAACCGCCTGAAAGAATTACCGGTACAATCATGTCAGGAAAGCCTTTT
>WGBG01000045.1 GCA_015494395.1 Deltaproteobacteria bacterium | reverse complement strand
TATTCATGCTTTGTGTCCGATCAGGACCGTGTGCTTGCCAGAATATCAGTCCGCAACTTGCAGAAAAATCTTGATACGGGTGCATCTCCTGCCTCATTTGAGCTTGCCGGGCCTCGCAAGGAGATATTCTTTGAGCCTTCAAATCTGTCTTGCGGGATAGTTACATGCGGCGGGCTGTGTCCAGGCATAAATGATGTCATACGTTCAATAGTGCTGACACTCCACTTTGGGTATGGAGTTCGCAGAATTTACGGTTTCAGGTTCGGTTTCAGGGGGTTAAACCCGGAGTACGGCCTTGAGCCAATGGAGCTTACAGTTGACAGTGTCAACGGTATCCACGAGTATGGAGGCACTATCCTTGGATCTTCAAGGGGACCGCAACCTGTGGATGTAATGGTGGATACCCTTGAGAGAATGAATATATCCATACTGTTTATTATTGGTGGTGATGGCACATTCAGGGCTGGGGCAGGTATTGTCGATGAGATCAGCAGGCGCGGCTCAAAGATATCTGTGGTTGCCGTGCCAAAGACCATTGACAACGATATTTACCTTGTATCAAAGACATTTGGCTTTGATACTGCCGTTGAGATGGCATGTCAGTCCATAAGGTGTGCCCATACAGAGGCCACTGGCGCCCCAAATTGTGTGGGACTGGTGAAACTCATGGGACGGTATTCCGGTTTCATCGCTGCTGCAGCAACAGTGGCTTTGAGGGAGGTCAATTTCTGTCTTATCCCTGAAAGCGATTTTGATCTTGAAGGGCCTGGCGGGTTTCTGGACGCTTTGGAAAAGAGGCTTGATGCAAGGTCGCACGCAGTGGTGGTTGTGGCAGAGGGGGCAGGTCAGAAGTATGTCAGCGGCCCTGAGCAGGAACGCGACCCTTCTGGAAATGTAAAGCTTGGTGATATTGGTCTGTTCATGCGGGATCGAATACGCCAGCACTTTGCTGAACTGAAAAAAGAGGTCTTTGTCAGGTACATTGACCCCAGTTATATCATCAGGAGTGTGCCTGCCAATGTGGATGACAGGCTCTACTGCGGTAACCTGGGGCAGAACGCTGTTCATGCTGCCATGGCAGGCAAGACTGCAATGATGGTCAGTTACTGGAATGACAGGTACGTGCACGTTCCGCTGCATGCGGCAACAAGCCGGCGCAAGATGGTTAATCTTAAGAGCCGTTTCTGGATGAGTGTACTTGAGAGTACAGGCCAGTCATCCCTTAAGGCACAAGCCTGATCAGGGCTAACATGAAGATTTTTTTGGGTATCTTTTAAGGAGACATAATCATGATGAAAGATAGGGGCAGGTTTGGGATATTGCTGTTTCTGCTTGTGGCCGCGTTGGCAGCCATGTGTTTGTTTGCAGGCTGCAGCAGCCCTGAGGAGAAAAAGGCGTCCCACTTCAAGAGGGGCACGGAATATGCCTCAAATCAAAAGTACCGTGAGGCAGTAATCGAGTTTAAAAATGTGGTGCAGATTGATCCCTCCTACGCCCCGGCCCATTACCAGCTTGCATTGGCATACCTGGAGCTTAAGGATTTCAGGAGTGCCTTTGCCGAGCTTCAGAAAACCGTTGATCTGGATCCTTCAAACATCGATGCCCGCCTGAAGCTTGCAAACCTGTTTGTCCTGAGCAAACAGTTTGATAAAGCTGAGGAACAGGTTGATGCCATTTTGAAGCAGAAACCTGATAATGTGGACGCACTGACACTGAAGGCAAGCCTCCTGGTTCAGCAGAAGAAGATAGATGATGCAATGGTGTTGTTAAAAAAGGCCATGAAGCTTACCCCGGACAACATGCAGGTCTATCTGGCCTCATCAAGGGCATGGTCAGACAGGGGTGATGCTGAAAAGGCAGAGGAGGCTTTGAAGAAGGCCCTTTCCCTTGCAAAGACCAAGGCTGAAAAATTCAGGGCAAGGCTTGCTCTTGGTGCCTTTTATAATTCAAGGGGAGACAAGGAGGCGGCTGAAAAAGAGTTTCAGGCAATGGTCAGCGAAGACCCTGAGAATGTAAATTCTGTTATCATGCTTGCCAGGTTCTACCTGCAGGAGAAGAAGCCTGAAAGGGCAGAGGCAGTGCTTCAGGAAAGTCTTTCCCGCCTGAAGGACAAGAGTGGAGTGCTTTCCATGCTTGCAGATATCAGGGCAAGGTCTGGAAACGTAACTGCTGCAGAGGATGCCCTTAGACAGGCCCTTGCTGCATCCCCGGGAAATCTTGCCCTTAAGGCACGCCTTGCAAAACTGTTTCTGGATCAGGGAAAGTCGGATGAAGCCCGTAAATTGAGTGAAGAGGTGCTTAAGAAGGCGCCTGATTTCCCTGATGCCCTGCTTGTAAAGGCAAGGCTTGCCATGCAGGATGGCGCCCTTGATGATGCCCGTGCTGCCCTTGACAGGGTGATCGATGTTCAGCCTGACAATGCCGATGCCTATTACCTCAGGGCATTGGTGTCTATGAGGAGCGGGCGGTTTCAGCTTGCAATGGATGATCTGACAACAGTTCTTGAAAAACGTCCCCAGGCGTGGCAGGCAAGGCTGCTCATGGCAGAGGCTGCCTTGGCACTTAACCAGCCTGAAGTTGCAAGGGAGCAGAGTGTTAGGGTGCTTGGCCTGAGGCCTGACGATATCCGGGCACTTTTACTTAATGCTACTGCGTTACTCCGCCTTAAAAAGGCGGATTCAGCCCTGCATGTTTGCAAGAGGGCGCTTGAAATTGCACCGGATAACAGCGAATTCCTGCTCCTCATGGGCCGTATCCATGCTGTAAGGGAGGACTATGCAAAGGCAGAGGAGTTTTTCAGGAAGGTGCTTTCAAAAGAGCCTGGTAATCTTAAGGCTGCTCGTCTGCTTACAGCGGTTTACATGGTTCAGAAGAAGAGCAGGGATGCTGTGGCGTTGTGCGATGAGCTTCTTGCGAAAAATCCAGATAATATGCAGCTTCTTATGCTCAAGGGCAGGATACTTGCACAGACTGGTGATCTTACCGGTGCAGAACAGGCGCTTCGAAAGGCACTTGAAGTATCCCCTGACAAGACCCAGCCCTACATGGCCCTGATTGATTTTTACATGCAGCACTCCAGGCCGGAAAAGGCACTTGAGGTGGCATCTGACATACCGGACGCAAAGATTAAGCAGCTGGTTACCCTGGTGGTAAAGGCAAGGCTGTCCATCAAGGCCAGGAAGTTTGAAGATGCCATCAAGTCTCTGGATGAGATACTGGCAATGCAGCCGGATAATGTTGAAGCCCTGTATTTCAGGGCTGCGGCAAATATTGAGCTTGGAAACCTGGAAAAGGCAGAGGATGATCTGAGCCAGATTTTAAGGAAGAATCCTGAGTCAGAGAGGGCGTGGCTTTTGAAGGCTACCCTTGCCTATCGTCAGAACAACCCGGAAGGGGTGAAGGCTGCGGCTGAACGAGTTTTGAAACTGTCTCCTGGTAACAGGAAGGCCCTGCTCATGCATGCCACTGCCATGCTCCTTTCAAAGCAGTATGACAAGGCAGAGCAGGATTGCCGCAAGGTGCTTGACCAGAAACCGGATGACCCTGAGGCAATGTTTCTGCTTGCAAGGACAATGGTGGCACAGGGAAAGAAACCTGAGGCAGAGGCACTGCTTGCAAGGCTGGTGGAGGAACATCCAGACTTTAACAGAGGCACCATATTGCTTGCATCCCTCTACATGGCAGATAAGAAGCCGGAGAAGGCAATTGAGGTTTGTGAATCTGTGCTGCTTAGAGAGCCTGATAACCTGGACATACTCCTTCTCAAGGGAAATATACTCTTTTCAACCGGAGAGTATGCCGGGGCAGAGCAGGTATACAAGGATATTATAGAAAAGGATCCCCGTAATGTTGGTGCATATTCTGCCCTTGCCAGGCTTTACATGAAGCAGGGCAATGTTGAGGAGGCACTTGAGAAATACAAGGAGATTATAAAGGTAAAGCCTGATAATGCAGGTGCCTACATGTCAATCGGTGCCATTGAGCAGGAGCGTGGCAATCTGGAAGAGGCAAAGCGCATGTATAAAAAGGCACTTGAGATCTATCCGGAATTTGTGCCGGCAGCAAACAACCTTGCATGGCTGCTTGCAAGGGAGGGCGGAGCGGTTAATCTGAGCAAGGCCCTTACCTATGCCCGTATTGCAAGGAAGGGTGCACCGGATAATCCCTCTGTAATGGACACATACGGCTGGGTGCTAAGCCTTAAGGGGGATAATGATCTTGCCATCTCATATTTCCAGCGGGCACTTGAGGGCCTTGGGGATAATCCAACTGTCCAGTATCACATGGCTGTTGCCCTGAATGGCACCGGTCAGGCTGCAAGGGCAGTGGAATATCTGGAAAAGGCACTTGCCTCAAAGAAGGCCTTCCCTGAACGTGCCAAGGCTGAGGAGTTGTTTAGAAAACTCAAGTAGGACACCTTGATATATAGAAATTATACCAGGAAAGAACTGGAGGCCTGGGTGGTGGAGCGTGGCATGCCTTCCTTCAGGGGAAGGCAGCTTTTTAAGTGGCTCTGGCGCCCGGGCTTTAATGATTTTGAACAGGCCACTGATTTTTCCAAGCCTCTGCGAAGGGAACTGGCAAATTCGGGCGCTCTCTTGCCCCTTGAGTCTGCAGCAGTGCAGGTCTCATCAGACGGTACCCGCAAGTTTGCCTGGAGACTTAAGGATAATGACGTGGTTGAGACAGTTCTTATACCTGAAAAGGATCATACAACACTGTGCATGTCAGTCCAGGCCGGGTGTGCCATGGGGTGCCGTTTCTGTCATACCGCAAGGATGGGTTTTCGCCGAAACCTTGAGCCTCATGAGATTGCCGGGCAGGCACTTGGGGTGATGGAGCTGACAGACAGAGATATGTGGCCAAGAAACATCGTTTTCATGGGCATGGGCGAGCCCCTGGCAAACTACTCTTCATTGATATCAGCCCTGGATATACTGACAGATGACCTGGGGCTTAACTTCTCCCTTCGAAGGATTACAGTATCAACATGCGGCGTTGTTCCTGAAATGCTCAGGCTTGGCAGAGATACGGACGTGGGCCTTGCTGTCTCCCTTCATGCACCGGATGATGAGACGCGAAACCGCATAATGCCAGTTAACAGGCGATGGAATGTGCAGGAACTGATACAGGCGTGCAGGGATTATCCGGTTTCAAAGAGGAGGAGGATAACCTTTGAATACCTTTTGTTAAAAGATATTAACGACAGCGTGGAGCATGCCCGAAGGCTTGGCAAACTGCTCAGAGGAATTCCTGCCAAGATCAACCTGATTCCATTTAATGAGAGCCCGGGTATCCCCTTTGATAGAAGCAGTGATGAGGCAATGGAGAGGTTTCAGCAGGTGCTGAAGGCCATGAACTACACCGCAGTTATGAGAAAGAGTAAGGGAAGAGATATTTCAGCGGCCTGCGGTCAGCTTTATGCTGAATGCAAGGCCGGCTGAAACGTATTATCAGACTGAATGGTGAAGATTAGATAAGCTTGTCAGGATTCACCCTCGTTTATTTTTTTCCTTAATACCCCTGATGGCCGGAATGTGACCACTCTGCGGGGTGCAAGTATCAGCTCTTCTCCGGTATGGGGGTTTCTGCCGCGGCGGGCACGCTTGTCCTTGACATTGAACTTACCAAAGCTGCTTATGAGTACATCTTCACCTGACTCCAGCCGTTGTTTGATAAGCTCAATGACTGTCTCTACTGCCTTTACTGCCTCGGGTTTGGTCAGGATATTGCGCTCACACAATCTGTTTACCAGGTCAGCTTTTGTAAGTGTCATTGTTTTGGTGCCCCCTCTCTTGTTGAAATACTGCAACTAAAGGTTTGTTGTGCTGTTTTCACCTTGAAGCAGTTGTAAATCCACTGAACAGATACTCCCAATTTCTGTACAATTTATTTTTAATACTAAAAAATGATTGTTAAGTCAAGGTATTATGTGCGGTGGGGATCAGATTACAACAGGCAGTGCGGCACTGATGCCATTAAACATCGCATATTTTTTCATGCTTCCAGGCTTGTCTCGTCTCTGATGCGGTCCATTATCCCCTGGTCTGCAAAACTCAGGAACTGCCCGCCCTTTCCAATTATAATATGGTCAAGTACGTGTATATCCAGAAGCCTTGCTGCAAGAAAGAGCTTTTTGGTGATTGACATGTCTTCATAAGAAGGGTCTGTAAATCCTGATGGGTGATTATGGGCAAATACCAGGGCAGCAGCGTTGAGCTCAAGTGCCCTTTTCAAAATCTCCCTTGGATAGACCGCACTTGCGGCAAGTGTACCCTCAAATAGCTGTTCCACCTCAATTATGCCGTGTTTTACATCCAGAAAGGTCACCACAAAGACCTCCCGGTCATGCATGTAAAAGGCATGCCTGAGGTAATCAACCAGGTCAGATGCAGCCTGAATATAGATTTTGCCCTTTAACCGGGCCTTGAGGAATTTTCGTGCTACCTGATGGATGAACTTCAGGGCAAAGATATTGTTTGGTCCAACGCCCCTTATCTGCTGAAGCGCATCAGAAGGTGCCTCCAGGGCTGTTGCAAGGGAGCCGAAATGCCTTAGAGTCTCCCGTGCCCGCTCCTTGCAGTCCTGCCGAGGGGTCCCAAAACTGTAGAGCATTTCAAGAATTTCAGCGTCAGTAAAGGCGGAAAGACCATGTTTCATGAACCTCTCACGCATCCGCTGGCGGTGTCCAGCCCCCTTTTTCTGCCACTGGTCCTTATGCATGCTGGCTGTCAGCCCTGGTCCTTTACAAGCCCGTATGCCTTGCCAACTGTATAAACAAGATTCATGAACTGTTTAGGGAGCGGGACTGCTCTGTCTTCAAGCAATATACCAAGCTCCTTTGCCTGTTTAAGTATCTCACCGCTTCCATCTTCAAGCCCCTCCTGGTGATCACAGAGAAACTGTATTCTCAGGGCATCGGTAAGGGGAATACGCAGTGATTCCATGTCTGCAGGTACATCCTGCAGCATTGAAATGACCCTTTCATGATTTTCTTTTGCAAAATCCATGAATCTCTGCTCGGGATTTGGCGTGCCAAAGAGGTGATTTACAGTAGCTCCGGCAAGCATCCCGTAGTAGCCCTTGTCTTCTTCGGGATATGTGGCCTCTGCCTTATCCCTTATCTTCATGAAGAATATCATTTTTACAATTTCCACCCCTTCCCGCAGGGCAGGTATAAAGTCCCTGTCTATCTGTTCAGAAGTCATTGGTTTCTCCAGCTTGAATTTACTGTTTTAACAAAAACTTTCGTATCTGTTCAGTGTGGTAAATGGTCTTGTTTTGGAGTGACTTTGAATAATTTCGTAGTTTTTCTTGGCGAAGCGCAGCCTTAAAAATCGCGGCTGTTTGAGCGAGTTACGAGTGAGTTTCGCGATTTTGGCGAAGCGAGCCTTAGAAAAACAAGAAATTGTTCACCGGAACGGAAAAACCAGACCATTTACCAACCTTCATTAACATAATTACGCTGAACAGTTACAAACTTTCTGAGATAAAAGATATCTGCTGCTGCATACAGGAGGCTTGCTGCCGTTGCCATAACAATAAAGTTGCTAACAGCGGTTTGGGGAGAAGTTGTGACCCAGTAGAGAAGCGCGGCAAAAACAACAGGAACCACTAACCGTTCCTTGTACCTGGAAAGGGTTCCATACCTCTCCTGTACAGCCCACATATCTATGCCCTGTGAACAGAATTCAACTGCCACAGTCAGGGTAATCAATCCTGCCATGGTCTGGGATACAGGGGGCAGGACAATAATCAGTGCAAGAGGCAGGGATATTGAAAGAACAAGCTCTGCTACGGCTGAAAATCCCCGTTTAAGGCACATGGGCAGGGTTGCCTTCACATACTGGGCACCGGATGCCAGGGTAATTGCAAGGAGCACAGCCCCGTAAATTATGTTTGCCACGGCAGTTGAAAATAACATTAGGGGTATGAGCCCGGCCAGCAGGAAGCCCATTGCGATCCACAGCCTTGGCGGGATTTTTTTCTTTTTCAAGGCAATCCATGTCATGGCTGCCCCAGTGCCCGTCATGGCAAGCAGTATTAAAAAATAGCTCACTGTCTTGTCTGTAAATGTGGCTGTAAGGAAGATAAGGCCAATACCGGTCATCTGGACAGTGGTTTTGATCTTGGCAAGTTCTGTTACCCTTAGTTCACCATGGTCGGGTGTCAGAAAGCGCCTAAGTTCAGTTACAAGAAACTCCCTGAGGAAGATGGGCCACACAATCCACAGCGGCAGGATTGAAAGGTGCAGAAGGGGTAGAAGGGTTACAGCAACAAAGATCTTGTCTGCGATTGGATCAAGAAGCCTGCCAAGGGGGGTGGTGCCGTATTTTCTTGCCAGCATGCCGTCGAAATAGTCGGTAAAACCCAGGATAAACAGTATGATTACAGCAATGGTCCTTGCAGTTGTTCCGTGATATACCAGGAACCACGGAAGCGGCATGAGGAGAATTCGAAGAGAAGTTAACTGGTTGGCACTTATAATCATTGGAAATCAGGTCCCTTTGTATTTTTGCCAAAGGTGGTAAAATGCCTCCATCAGTTCAGCACGGGCATGCCCCATGTACTGGACATCCTGAACAAACTCCCTGTACTGCTTGGGCGGGCCGATTTCTATTTGAAGGAGCAGCGGCTCACAGAAA
Source organism: Deltaproteobacteria bacterium (assembly GCA_015494395.1). Lineage (GTDB taxonomy): Bacteria > Desulfobacterota > Dissulfuribacteria > Dissulfuribacterales > QOAL01 > S144-17. Next base: position 13,652 of record WGBG01000045.1, on the reverse strand, counting down.
TACCATGTGCAGCGATAGGGCCGCTCAATGCGTGGCAGAACGCATCCCTTTTCCCCAATGAACTGGCACAGCGCCCCTTCGTCAACCGACAGGTCATATTCAGGAACCTTGCCGCCCATTGCAATAATTGCTACAACGTCGGCAAATTCAGGGAACCCATGCTTGTTGCAACAGCAGACGTTTCCGCAGTAGGGGCAGACCTCAGCGGTGTACTTCTGTATGAAAGGGTCCATTATGGCATATGCCTGCCTGAACTGATGTGCCTTTTCCTTCACAACAGACATTTCTGCCTCATGGTCTTTGAAAAACTTTTTTATTTCCTGGACTGTTTTCCAGAACTCTTCCGGGTTTCGGAAGTCCAGCCTGGGAAAAACAGTGGTATCAAATCCGGTTATCATGAATATTCCTTAAGGCCCCTTTTCTTGATTTCCTTTACAAGCTCACCTACCTCATTAAGCCTGTCCCTGGGGCATACCATAACTGCGTCTCCCTTGGCTATAACTGCCATGCCCTCCAGGTGGGTGGCTGCAGCAAGGGTGCCGTCCTCTCCGATGATGAGACAGTCCCTGCAGTTGGTGGCAACAGCCGTGCCCTTTATAGCGTTTCCGTTTTCATCCTTGGTGGCAAGCTGGTAGTATGTCTCCCAGACCCCCATGTCATACCAGTAAAAATCAAAGGGGAAAAGCACAAGTTTTATCTGCCCTGCTGGACACCTGGTGGGTATGCGCTCAAGCAACCCCTTGTCAATGGACTCACATGGCATTCGGCTGTACTGGGATTCTATAAATGAATATGCATAAGCTGACTGGTTCTGCATCAGGTCGTTTAATGATTCCCAGGCCTCTGGCATGCACCTGCTAAGGGCTGCAAATAGTGTGTCAGGGGCAAAGGCAAATATGCCGCTGTTCCAATAGAAGGTGCCTTTTTTCAGGTAGTGCTCTGCGGTTTCCCTGGCAGGCTTTTCGTGGAATTTGCAGACTTCAAAACAGGGTATGTCCGAGCACGTTTCTATCTTCTCTTTGATCTCCACATAACCGTAAGCTGTTTCAGGGCGGTCGGGATTTACACCAAAGGTTACTATAACAGGATTTTTGGAAGCAAAATCAAGCCCTGCTGACAGCACCTGCCTGAATCTTTCCCTGTCCTCAATGATATGGTCAGATGGCAGTACAGCCACTGCGGAGGGGGATGCAGATTTTTCAATAATGGATACAGCCCAGGCGATGGCTGCAGCGGTTCCCCTTGGGCATGGTTCAGTGATTACGTGGTTGTCGGCAAGTTGGGGCAGGTGGTCAAGTATGTCTTCACGGTGTTCCGGCCTGGAAATGACCCAGATATTTTCCCAGGGAATCATTGGCTGAATGCGGGCAATGGTGCGTTCAAGCATTGATTCGGTGCTTTGAATCCGGAGGAACTGTTTGGGCCGCATGCGCCTGCTCCTTGGCCACAGGCGTGTGCCAAGTCCTCCAGCCAGTATCAGGATGTGATGGTTAGTGGTCAATTTTTCTTACCGTCTGCTCATATAACGCGCGCAATATTGCTGCCGTTGCAATGGCAGCAGTTTCTGTGCGCAAAATGCGTATTCCAAGAGATGCTGACTTAAACTCCCTGTCCAGACATTTTGTGATTTCGCGGCTTGTAAATCCGCCTTCCGGTCCAACAAGTACGGCAATTTCAGTACCTGGAAACTCCCTGATATTATCGACAAGTTCAAGTAGGGGCGGGTGGATGTCTGCCTCTAACAAAATAATTTTTATTAAATGCACAAGGTTGTCAAGAAGTTCATCAAGGCTTACAGGTTCATGAATCCTGGTAAGCCTGTTTCCAGAGCATTGCTGCAGTGCCTGGACAGCGATCTCACGCCAGCGTTTCACACGCATTCCCCTGGGGTTTGCAACTGTGCGGTCAGTTATAACCGGCCTTATCTCCCTTACGCCAAGCTCACACGCCTTCTGGATCAGCCAGTCCATGCGCTTGCCCTTGATAACAGAAGGAACAAGGACAACAGGGATGGTGTCGTCAGGGCATGCAAGCGGCGACAGGACCTTGAATGTTATTGTGTCTGGGCCGACACCCTTTAGTTTTGCCATGAAGGAGAGGCCCATGCCGTCTTTTATAACCGCCTCCTCACCTGTGCGAAGCCGTTTTGCCTTGGCAAAATGCCTGGCCCTGCTGCCTGAAATTTCAATTTCATGAGGCAGGGTTTCAAGCAGTTCTGTGTCAACCACAATGTCATTACGAGCCATGGTGTTTTGCTGCTTATTGTGTATCTATTCACCGTCGTAAATGGTCTTGTTTTTCCGTTCCGGCGAACAAATTCTGGTTTTTCTAAGGCTTGCTCCGCCAAAATCGCGAAACTCGCTCGTACCTCGCTCAAACAGACGCGATTTTTGTGGCTTCGCGTCACCAAGAAAAACTACAAATTTATTCAAAGTCACTCCAAAACAAGACCATTTACCAACCTTCATTAACATAAATACGCTGAAGAGTTAGCTTACTGTGTTTGGGCAGGCGGGTTTGCCATTACAAGGCATGCCCACTCATCAGAACCGCTGTCTCCTGCACCGCTTCCTCTGCTTATTCTCAATGTCTCAAACCCTCTGGCATGGAACATGTCCGCAATCTCTTGCTCCTGAGATGCAAGTAATCCTGAAAGCATGAGAACAGATCCTGGGTGCATGACAGAGACCATGTGATTTTTCAGGGCAGTAATGGTGTCCCGGTCAATGTTTGCAAGTACAAGGTCAAATTTTGCCTGGAGCTTTTCAATTGGAGTGGTGCTTGTGTTCATCAGGTGGGCAACATGGTTGCGACGGGCATTTTCTGAAGCAGTCCTGGCAGCCTCAGGGTCAATGTCAATGGCCGTTACCCCTGCTGCGCCAAGCTTGCAGGCGGCAATCCCAAGGATGCCGGTGCCTGTACCGATGTCAATGACCTCTGGCCTGTAATGTCCTTTTCCCTTCTGTTCCCAGAGCCATTCCATGGAGGCTAGCATAAGGGCGGTGGATGCATGCGTGCCAACCCCAAATGCCTGACCTGGGTCAATGATTATCTCAATATCAGGGGGATCAAGTGGTGCCTTTTCCCAGTGGGGACGAATCAGAAAATGGTTACCTGCGCGGATGGGCTTAAAGAACTTTTTCCACTCTTCTGCCCAGTTGCTCTCCTCCTGAGCCTCACGGTCTATCTTTACAGAATTGTTATCAGGAGTTGTGCCGGAAATCTCTGAAACATGGTGAGATATTCTGTCTAACAGACCATCTCCAATTTCTTCCCGGGTAAGCCATGTGGTAATTTGAGACAGGTTTGACAGAGTTCCTGCTTTAAGCTCTTTTGTTTCCACTCCCCTCTCTGTTACAGAAATTATAAATTCACTCGCAATGTCCGCCAGTTGTGCTGGCAGGGTAATGGTAATCTTTTCCCATTTGTCCATTCAGAAGGGTCCCCGTATAAAATGCTGGAAATGTGGGCATGCATACTTTTACCAATTGGCTAATACTACATGGGTTTTTTAATGATTGTCAAGAAGATGAGTGGGATAATTGTTGGAAATTACATAAAAATTGAACGGTGAGAACTGTGTGGAGCCCGGTACCCGGATAATGACCCGGATACCGGTAAATCAAGCGATGATTGAGGTTGTCATGGTGATGTTTAGGTGTTGTAACATCTTGAATATATGATTTTTGCCGGATTTACGGACCAGCAGGCTGAATCCTTATCTCTACCCTCCTGTTCATCTGCCTTCCGGAGGCCGTACTGTTACTTGCCCTTGGCATCGTCTCTCCATAACCCACAGCAATTATCCTTGAGGGTGCAACACCGCGCTGGATCAGGAGCTGACGCACTGTCTCGGCTCGCCGCTGGGAAAGGCTCAGGTTGTAGCTTTCTGAGCCGGTGCTGTCAGTATGCCCTGCCACCTGGATGATGGTGTCCGGGTACTGAACAAGCACACGGGCTAGCCTGTCCAGGTCATCATACGCACCTGGATGCACGGCTGCTGAATTGATATCAAATAGCAGATCACTCTTGTAGCTGACCTCAAGAACATTTCCGGAACGTCTGATGGATGCTGCATCTGATGCTGCCATTGCATTGCGCAGGGCCTCTTCCTGCTTGTCCATGTAATAGCCGATGCCTGCTCCTGAGGCAGAACCGATTGCAGCTCCAATTGCAGCTCCGGTTACTGTTGATTTTGTATCATGGCCGATGGCCTGGCCAACAATAGCACCTGCGGCTGCCCCTCCAAGCCCTCCATAGATAGCACCTTTTTGCGTGTTATTGGCAGGCGGGGCACATGAGCTCATGAAGAATACAAGGGTTAAAATTGACAGTGTGGCTTGAATTACGTATCTCATGTTATCTCTCCTTATATAAACATGTGTATGATTTTTCCTGCTGAAATTTTTAATCATAACTTGCCATTAAACAATGGATGTATGCTGGAATGTAACCCTGCATCACCCTGAATTCCTGTCCATGTAGAGGATTCAGGGCTGAATCTTATGGATTTGGAATTGCCGAACATGGAAGAACTGCATTTTTTATGCCACTTCCCGCAGTTATTGACATCCTGCTTGCCGAACACTTGACATGGGTTCATGGAAAAAATAGAGTCGTACAACTTCTTTCAATTTACCAATGCCAGGTATGATGATCCTGCCCCTGTATCTTAATATCTTAAAAGAGGAACCCTGATGGCGAAGATTCTTGCGGCACCACACATGGAACGCTGTATAGGCTGTCACTCATGCGCACTTGCCTGCGCAAGGCTTGTTTACAAGAGGCTTTCCTGGGAGACAGCAGGCATACGTATTCATTCAACAGGAGGCCTGTCCTCCAGTTTTGCTGCATCTCGTTGTGTGGCTTGCAACCCTGCCCAATGTGTACCTGCATGCCCCACCGGGGCACTTAAGCAGCGCAAGGGCGGGGGGATAATATTCCAGTCCAAGCTATGTATAAAGTGCGGCAAGTGTGTGCAGGCCTGTCCTGTTAGTGCCATCTTCCAGGACAGGAACGGTGATATTTTCGTGTGCCGGCAGTGTGGGCAGTGTGTCAGTTTCTGTCCTCATAACTGCCTTGAGTACAGGGAGATTGATGGGGAAACCAAAACTCCGGAGGTGACAGCATGAAAAGGGACTGGTTCCGGGTTATGGAGGTCCATGCTGATAGCGGTACCTGCACTATTCACAAGATTGAAGGAAGGGGTGAAGCAGTTGGGGGCTCCGGTCTTGCTGCCCTGCTTTTTGAGAAATTTGGAAGTGTCTCCGAACCCTGGGACAGCGAATCTCAGCCCTTTATCCTGGCAATAGGTCCGCTTACCGGTGCGTTTCCTCTGATGAGCAAGACCGTTGCCGCGTTCAAAAGCCCCTATCACGACCAGTACACAGAAAGTCATGCAGGGGGGCGAAGTGCCCTTGCCCTTCGTTTTGCTGACCTTGATGCCCTTGTGATCACAGGCAGGGCAAAGAAACTTTCCTGTATAGAGATTAGCTCCAGGAGTTTTTCCATGAAGGACGTTTCATTTATGAAGGGAATGGACGTCCAGGAGGGGGGAAAACTTCTAAGGAGCATGAGTGCCGGAGGCTCCGGACACCGTTCGATCCTGCGTATAGGGCCGTCAGGAGAGGTGGGGTCTGCCATTGCATGTGTAAACTGTGATACATACCGTCATTTTGGCAGGCTTGGCGCAGGTTCTGTCCTGGGAGCCAAGAACATCAAGGGCATTATAATTCATGGTGACGGAGGATTTGATATCCCACGGGGCACGGGCTACAAAAAACTTTTTGAGAAGATATATCAGGGAGTTACTGGCACTACCATGATGAAGAAGTATCACAGCCTTGGGACCCCTGCCAACCTCCAGTCCCTTGATGATCTCAAATCACTTCCGTGGCGTAACCTCCAGCAGACCAGTGACCCGGAGGGTATCAAGGGTGTAAACGGCCAGCGGTTTGCCGATGATACACTGCTTAGAAACGGTGCTTGTTCAGGATGTCCGGTTGGGTGCATTCACATAGGCTTTGTTCGTGAAAAGTTCAGCCGGGATAATCGTTATGTGTACCGTCAGATCGCCTATGATTATGAGCCTGTTTTTGCCTGCGGCACCATGCTCGGCATTACCTCTGCCTTTGATGTTTTGAATGTAATGGATGTAATGGAAAAGGTCTCCGTGGATGCGATTTCAGGAGGCGTAATGCTGGCCTGGGCAACGGAGGCACTTGAAAGGGGACTTATTACCGAAAAGGAGACCATGATTCCTCTATCATTTGGCAATGCCGAAGCCTATCGCAAGGCAGCCTGGTATCTTGGTACAGGGGCAAACAGTTTTTACAGGCTGCTTGGCCAGGGCACGCTCAAGGCAGCGGCAGGGTACGGCGGTAGTGAGTTTGCCTGTGTTTTAGGCCAGGAAATGGCAGGTTATGCAACCGGAGAACTTTATTTTGCCGCCCAGTCCCTGGGTTTCCGTCATTCACACCTTGATACAGGGGCATACGCATACGAGCAGAAACATAATGAAAAAGACCTGAACAGGGCTGCGGATTTTCTGATAAACGACGAGCCTGGCAGGTGCCTGCTTACATCAATGGTTGCCTGTCTCTTTTCAAGGACAGTTTATGTGCCTGAAATTCTATATGATTGCTTGAGTGTGCTGGGATACGAAGATGCAGGGGAGATTGTTGAGAACGGCGGAGAGCGCATAAGGCGTAAACGCTGGGCATTAAGGTTTGCAACAGGCTTCAAGCCTGAGGATATTGTGCTTCCAAAGCGTTTTTACAGCATCAAGACCTGGAAAGGCCCTGTTGACCCCGAGTTTCTTGATGCACTGAAGCGGGAATATGGAGAGCGTCTTAAGGAACTCATTTCATAATCACGCTTGAATAAACCAGAGGTAGGCTCCGTAGGCAGCAAGCATGAATAGTCCCTCAATGCGGCTGACCTTGCACCCTGTCCATGCACAAAACAGCATAAGCAGGGTCATCAGCGTCATTATTCCCATGTCCCTGTTAATGAGCTCACTGTTCATGTGTACTGGTGTGATAAGGGCGGTTGGCCCAAGCACAAGGCAGAGGTTTGCAAGGTTGCTTCCCACCACGTTTCCTATCACAATATCTCCGTGATTTTTCCTTGCAGCAGCAATGGTCGTGGCAAGCTCGGGCAGGGATGTCCCAAGTGCGGTCAGGGTCAGGCCAATGATCAGTTGTGAAACCGAAAAGTAATTGGCAATTTCAACCGCCCCGTTTACAAGGAGTTTGGAGCCTGCAACAAGGCCAATGCCTCCTCCTATCACAAAAAGGATGCTCCTCGCAATGCCTGGCACCGGTTTTTCAGAGCCGGTATCCGCATCAGGTATGCCGGGAATCTTCTCGCCTGCTCTGCCTGCCCAGTATCTCAAGAAACAGATATACGAAGCGTAAAATGCTATCAGAATCAGTCCTGTCCCCCTTGCCGCCTCTGCCCTCCACGCACCGGCGGCCCAGACAAACAGCCCGACAACAAGGAGCATGGGCATGTCTGCTGCAATCATGCGCCGTCTGAGCCTCAGTGGTGTCATAAGTGCGCCAACCCCCATGATAAGGCCGATATTGGCAATGTTGCTTCCAACAATATTGCCCATTGTTATGTCTGCATTTCCCTGAAATGCCGCAGTGAGGGATACTGCAAATTCCGGTGCTGAAGTCCCGAATGCCACAACTGTAAGGCCGATTACAAGAGGAGATATATTCCACCTTCTGGCAGCGTCAATTGCCCCTTTTAAAAAAATTTCAGCCCCGCCGCCAAGGAGAACAAGGCCTGCGGCAAAAAGGACTACGGGAATGGTTAAGGTATGCATTGATTGCAGGAAGATGTGTCTGCCTATGAGTTCAGCTTGTCGCCTTCAAGAAAACGGTTAAGGGTAACTTCTGCATTCTTCAATGCGCAAAGCTCACCGCACATGGAGCATCCCTTGTCAGAGACCGACTTGCGTGATTCCAGCACTGCCCTTGCATCTTCAGGAAAGAGCATGTTTTCAAACTGCCTGCTCCATTTGAAGTCCCTGCGGTCCTTGCTTATCTGTTTGTCCCTTTTATCAGCCTTGCCCTTGAGCTTGACTACATCACCAATATGTGCTGCGAGCCTAGCTGCCTTGACCCCGATGGCAACGTCTTCTTCATTGGGCAGTGCCAGGTGTTCTGCAGGTGTTATGTAACAGATCAGGTCAGCGCCATACATTGAAGACTGGGCAGCCCCGATTGCTGCTGTTATATGATCCCACCCTGCACCTATGTCAGTGGGGAGCGGTCCAAGCATGTAGTAGGGTGCATCCCCTGACATCTTCTTCTGCAGTATGATGTTTGCCTCGATTTCATCAAGCGGTACGTGCCCCGGGCCCTCTACCATTGTCTGGCAGCCCTGTTTGCGGCCTGTTTCTGCAAGTTCGCAGTTTAATATGAGTTCTGCCATCTGTGCCCTGTCAAGGGAGTCGTGAATTGCCCCGGCCCTGATACCGTTTCCAAGGCTTAAAACAGTGTCGTATTTTTTGAGAATATCACATACCCTGTCAAAATGTTCGTAAAGCGGATTTTCCCTGTTGTTTTTCATCATCCATTGGATCATGAGGGTTCCACCCTTGGAACACAGGCCTCCGTATCGGTAGCCCTGTTTCTCCATGCGTTCAATGGTAAATAGGTTGATTCCGCAGTGAATGGCCATAAATCCAATGCCGTCTTCACACTGACGTTCAATAAGCTCAAAGAGAAATTCCGGGTCCAGCTTTGACGGGTCACGATGTTTTCTGATGGTTTCGCAAAAGGCCTGGTAGAGCGGGACATTTCCAACAGGCAGGGAGGAGACTGAAAGGACCTCTCTCCTTATCTCGTCAAGGTCTCCTGCTGCAGAAAGCTCCATCAGGGTATCTGCCCCCTCCCTTTCAGCAACCCTTGCCTTTCGCTTTTCGTGTTCAACATCACAAACGTCACTTGAGGTGCCAATTGATGCGTTGATCTTTGTGCGGAGCCCCTTGCCTATGCCCACTACCTTTTTTTCATTAAATCTGCCCCTTGCTATTATGATGCGACCGGCAGCAGTTTCTTCCCTTACATATTCTGCAGATACACCTTCATCAACGGCTATCTGTTCCATTTCCGGCGTGATATTGCCCTTTACGGCTTCCTGTAACTGGTTTTTCAATGTTTATGCTCCTTAAAAAAATATTGCCTGGATTGAGCTGTTTCAGGCACGGCTATACTACTCATCAAGTGAAGTCTTGAAAAGACCTCGTTTAATCATTAAGGTTGAATCCAAGTTTGTGTAGAGACATATAACCCAAATTTTTGTGAGGAGGCTCTTTATGAAAGTATCAGGCAGAAATATATGTTTGATAGTGGCATGTGTTGCAGTTTTTGCTGTGGCAGCATCAAATTTTCAGGCAGTTGCCGGTGAGGTTCCGGTTTTGTCAAACAGCGACTGCATAATGTGTCACACCAAGGAAGTGACTGATATTCAGACAGCTGGCGGAAAGCATAAGACAGAGATAGGGTGTCAGGACTGCCACGTTGGTCACCCCCCCAAGGTGCGTGAAGGTGTTATTCCCCAGTGCAGCATGTGTCATGAGGGAGAACCGCATTTTGAGGTGGAAAACTGTCTGAGGTGCCATTCCAATCCACATACGCCATTAAACCTCACTTTGGGCAAAAAGGAAAAGGCAGTGTGCCTGACCTGTCACCCCGAGGAGGGACAGCAGCTTACCGAGCACAAGAGCCACCACACTGTTATGGCATGTACTGACTGCCATGATAATTCAGCCCACGGCATAGTGCCTTCCTGTTTCAAGTGTCACAAGCCCCACTCTCCGGATATGTCAGACAAGGATTGCAGCAAGTGTCACAAGGCGCACATGCCCCTTGTTGTAACATACGGTCCTGATACGCCTAACAAGGACTGTGGCGCATGTCACAGCAAGGAGTTCAAGCTTCTTGAGGCAAGCCCGACAAAACACCACAATGTTTCTTGCGTACAGTGTCACAATGACGTGCACAAGACAGTGCCCAAATGCCAGAAGTGTCACGGAGAGCCCCATCCAAAGGGTATCCTCTCCAGGTTCCCCAGTTGTCTGAGCTGCCATAAGGATCCGCACGATCTGAATGACTGGGTCAAGAAGAAAAACTAGCACCAGGACAGGGCTCTGCTGGATCGGATGAGACCGGGCAGACATGGATGCTGTAAAACAGGTGCAGTAAATAAAGACCGTGCACCCTGCTGTCTTACGGATGGCAGGGTGCACCGGTTGTCATGCAGACAGGGCAGCTTTGGGAACTTCCCTGCCTGTATCCGAAATTTTGTAATGGAGTTATAATTGCGGCTCTTTGATGAGTTTATGCAATGCTCCATGAGGAGGCAGTGATGAGATTAGCGTCGGGGATAAGGTATTGTTTTCTTGGTTTCAGCATGATCCTTTCGGTATTTCTGGTTGCCTCATGCGTGGCAAAGGGAAATGCCGTTCAGCATGAAAAAAAGGCAGTGGAGGCGACGGCTGGTTCCCGGCAAGCGGCTCCTGCCCCTGCTGCAAAAACTGATAAGGCAGTGTCAGCAGAGCAGCGGAAGGCATCTCAAGCCTCTTCGCAGTCCAGTAGCTCTGAAAACACCGCGGATGTTTATGCCCAGATACCCAAACCTTTTACTGCGGTTCAGTGTGGTCAGTGTCATGAGTCAATCTACATGAAACTCAGGTCCAATGGCGGCAAACACAAGTTTGTCTGCCGTAACTGTCACAAGCAGTTTCACTCATACAATCCGGTGCGCAACAACTGGAATGAGATAATGCCAAAGTGCTCATCATGCCACAATCAGCCTCACGGCCCCGGCATAACCGCATGTCTCAAGTGTCACCAGGAGCCGCACACACCACTTGTAATCAAGTATAACAGTTACGTGACTGCCAGGTGCGGAAAGTGCCATCCAGGACCTGCTGGAGAGTTAAAGAAGTATCCCAGCAAGCATACCAAGCAAGGCTGTGCCAAGTGTCATGATCAGCACGGAAAGATTCCATCATGCTTCAAGTGCCATCAGCCGCACATTCCGAACCAGAGCCTTGAGGCTTGCAAGTCATGCCATCCGGTTCACAAGCCGCTTGAGATTACCTATGGAAATGGCAACGCCCGGACATGCAGCACATGCCACAGTACGGTTTATAACGAGTGGAAACATACAAAGAGCAAGCACGGAAAGGTGGATTGCGCAAGATGCCATCCCAAGCATGGCCAGATACCAAAGTGTGCAAAGTGTCATGGCCAGCCCCACGATGCAGCAATGCTTCAGCATTTCAAGCGGTGCCTTGACTGCCACCTGAATGTACATGACCTGCCTACGGGATAGGGAATAAACATATACAAAAAAATGCCCCTTTTGCACATTCATGTGCAGAAGGGGCTTTTTTTTATGTACGGCTTTGAGCCAGCCTTCATGCTCAGGGTGTTGTTGGTATGATAATCTCTGCTTTTTGTCTTAACCCATTGAAAAACCGGGCATAATATTTTCTGTACTGTTTTATTATAAGATGCCTTTCAATAAAGGGCCGTGCCTCTTCAATGGTCATTTTTCGTTCAGGATCCTTCTTCTCAATCTTGATGATATGTATTCCGTCTCGTGTGGTAACAGGCTCGCTTATCTCCCCTGCCTCCATATCCCACGCCACAAAATAGAGTTCAGGATTAATCTTTTCGGATAGCTCAAAGGTTCTCACAGTAGGTGAGCCAGGCAGATCAAGGTTTTTTATGTCGCTGTTTTTGTTCGAAAAGATATATTTAAGAGCCTTGTTTGCCTCAGCCATGAGTTTTTTGTTGTTATTTTCACGGAAAAAGTGGATATCAGTTATTATTATCTTTTCCGGTATGATAAATTGCTGGCTTTTCTCCTTATATATTGACTGGACAGCTTCTGGGCTGACCTTAATAAGGGGTAATATGTTTTTTGTGCATATTTGTTTGAACAGATAATCCCTGATAATCATTTTTTTCAAACCGGACTGGTTAAGACTGGTCTCATAAGTGGGGCTGTTTTCAACTTGCATCTGATAGCGAAGCTTTGAGGTTATTTTGCGTATTGTACCCGGGGGAATGTTTGTTCCCTCCTTTTTTGCCTCCTGCACTGCAAGTTCTTCATCAATAAGCCGCTGCAGGGCTATGTCATGCAGTACCTCTTCGGGGCATGATGTTGCATTGCACTCTGTGTTGTTGCCTGACATGACATTTTCAAATGATTCCAAAATTTCACCATTATCAAGTTTTTTGGTAATGAATTTGATGGCTTCATCAAGCCTGTCTTTTGATATAGGCACACCGTTAACAATGGCAGCCGCATCGGCAGCCCAATCTGCATGACTGCTTGCATCAGGCGGCGCGAGAGTTTCCTGGGTTCCATTTGCATTGTCATTACGCGTTTTTTGAGTTTTGGCATCCTGGTCAGTCATGCCTGCCTGTTGTCTGGGAGATAGGTCCGTTTTTTGGGCATGTAAATCAGCACCCCAAAAAGTGGCAAGGATGAGTGCTGTAATAAATGTCATAACCGCGACATTTGTTACTGCCCGGTTTTTTATGTCAAGACAGGCAGGAAATGGATTCATAATGCTTCTCCACATATGATTTACATTTTATAACACCTTTTAATGGGCGGATGTCCCATATTCAGGTATTTTACATTAGTCACAACGGGAAAAACAGGAAAAACTGTTTTTTTAATTGACCACAGGACAATGTGTACTTATGTTTAATGGACCGTCTGGTATCAGCTCCAGTGCAGTAGCATTCAGTTTGTGCTTGCATTATGGCTTGGCGCCAAGGTCTGCTGATATGGCGGTACAGTTATATTGGCCGTATGCATATGAGATTATGCAATGTAACGGCAAAAAATAAAAGGAGCTTTTTTTAAATGAAGATTCAGGACAAAAGTTACGTAGCAATCCAATACACCCTCACTCTGGATTCCGGAGAAACTATCGATCAGTCCGGAGACACCCCCTTTAGTTTTATACTTGGTACAGGACAGGTGATTCCCGGGCTTGAGCGTGGGCTTTTGAACAGGGAAAAGGGTGAAAAGCTTCAGCTTACCATTGCACCTGCAGATGGATACGGTGAGTTCAGAGAGGATATGCTTCGCGACATCCCCAGGTCCCAGTTCCCGCAGGATATGGAACTTAAGGCAGGTATGCCCTTTGAGGCACAGTCTCCCCAGGGGCCATTACGTTTTACCATCAAAGAGGTCACAGCTGACAATGTAGTCGCTGACTTCAATCATCCCCTTGCAGGTCAGACCCTTCACTTTGATATCACCATCTCTGATGTAAGGGAGCCTACTGCAGAAGATATGATGAGCTGCATGCCTGGCGGCTCATGCGGATGTGATACAAATACTAGCGGTTCCTGCGGCGGCTGCGCAGGCGGTTGTTAATAACATACGGCTTGCAGACAGCTTGCTGATACCTAGATTGAGCTTTTCAAAATCTGGAAAATTATTTTTTCAATGAAATTAAAAGGAGTTATGTCGATTATAGCTTTCCAGATTTTGAAACCCTTCTGGATTGCCGTATTTACTGCATCTCCTTTGTCAGAGGAATCCCCATATAGCCGACTATTATGGGAATTCCTCTTTCGCGGATCTGCAGCAAATCCGACAAT
>WGBG01000044.1 GCA_015494395.1 Deltaproteobacteria bacterium | reverse complement strand
GGACTGCTCCAGGCAGATGATATGAACCTGGACGAAATAGAAAAGGTTATTGCCAGGGATGCTGCGCTCTCATACAAACTGTTGAAAATTATCAATTCTGCTGCAACAGGTCTTTCCAGGCAGATAGATTCCATCAGACAGGCCCTTGTGCTCCTGGGTATTGATGAGCTTAAACGCTGGATCATGCTGCTTATGCTGGTTCAGCATGGACAGAAATGCCCTTCTGAACTCCTTGCCACTGCCTTCATCCGGGCAATATTTGGTGAAAAACTGGCGTTGTGTGCCGGAAGAGATGAAGATGCCCCTTCAGTTTATATGATGGGGCTCCTGTCAGTTTTTGATGCCATGCTAAAACGCCCCATTGAGCAGGTGGTTTCTGACCTGCCTCTGTCCCCACCCCTTAAAGACGCCCTTGTACATGAAAAGGGACCTTTGAGCCCCTATTTCCAGATGATGCACGCCTATGAGAATGCCGACCGCAAGAGCATCAGCCGTCTTGCACAGACCCTGGGCATTGAAAGCTCTCAGGTGGTGCGCTGTTATCTGGACAGCCTGCGGGAATCCGGGCTGTATATTCAGGCAATGGCCTGAGTTTATCTTCCCGCCCGGATTTTGCCGGTACCCGCACTCCAGTTTTGGAACTGTAAACCGGAAGCTCCTGCCTTCAAACTTTTGAAACTCTGTATTCAGGTTTCACCTAGATTGAGCGATTGTCGGATTTGCTGCATACCAGCGAAAGTGGAATTCCCATGATAGTCGGCTATATGGGAATTCCACTGACAAAGGAGATGCAGTAAAAACGGCAAGCCCAAAGGGTTTCAAAACTGGAAAGCTATAATCGAGGTAACTCCTTTTAATTTTATGGAAAGAACAATTTTCCAGATTTTGAAACGCTCAATCTAGGTTTCATGTTTCCTTCAAGCCTGTTTGGGTATATATTTGCAACAGTCATATCCCAGAATTTTTTACTGCTTTCTTGAACTTTTGAAATATTTAATCCAGACGCTATCTGTTTTGTATGATCCGGCTTTGTATGAATAAACTCTTTTACAGACAACTTTTTTCTGTTATCAGCACCTTTGGCATCTTCTTTGTTGTCGCTGCCCTTGTCCTTGTGCCTTCAGGTAATGCTGAAAAGGTGTATGTGGATATCACCTCGCCCTTTATGCGCAAGATACCTGTGGCTGTGCCTGAGCCCTATGTGGAAGGCGGCACTTTTGAAGACAGGGTTGCTGCAAGAAACATTACCCGTATTCTTGCGGCTGATCTTGAATTCATGGGTTTCTTTTCTGTGCCTGACCCCGGGCTTTACAGGTCACCAGACATGCCACTCAGAGACTATCCTGCAGATTACGTGGTAAAGAGCCGCATGCAGCACAGGGGTAATGAGCTTGTAATGGAGTTTCGTTTGATAGAGACAGCCACAGGCAAGCTTGCGGCAGGGGTGAAGTACAGTGCCACCATGCAGGATCAGAGGATCCTCGCCCATCGTTTTGCCGAAAAGGTTGTCAGGGCTATTACAGGGGAGGGGGGGCTTACACTTTCACGCATTGTGTTCGTTGGTACAAGGGGTACAAACCGTGAGGTCTATTCGGCAGATTTTGATGGTCATAATATCCGCAAAGAGACCTCTCTCCATACCATAGTGCTTTCTCCCCGTTATTCTCCGGATGGCAGGTTTATTGCCTTTACTTCTTACAGGCCCGGCAGGCCATGCCTCTATATCAAGGATTTGAAAACCGGCAAGATTTCCAGGTCTGCATGTTACAAGGGTTCAAACATAGCGCATTCATGGCATCCGAACAGCAGGAAACTTGCCGTAACTTTAAGCAAAGACGGAAGCCCTGATATATATCTTGTAAATTTAAGCGGCAAGATTATTAAGCGGCTCACGTGGGGGCGGAGCATAAATATCTCGCCAAGCTGGTCCCCTGATGGCAATGAGCTGGTTTTTGTTTCAGACAGGGCAGGTGTTCCACAGCTTTACATCCTTAATGCAGGCTCTGGAAGCGTGCGCCGCCTTATCTTTACCGGGGTTTACAGCACTGATCCCCAGTGGTCTCCCAGGGGTGACAGGATTGTTTTTTCAGCCAGGGTTAACGGGAAGTTTCAAATTTTTGCTGTGCCTGCCAGGGGCGGAGAGCCTGAGCAGCTGACTTTTTCAGGCAGTAATGAGAATCCTTCGTGGTCTCCGGATGGCAGACAGATTCTCTTTACCCGTACCCAGGCAGATGGCAGGAAATGTCTTTATGTCATGTACCTGAACGGGGCTGGCAAGAGGAGGCTGCTTGAGTTTGGAAAAGGCGCATCAATGGGGTTTTGGGGTCCTGACAGGTTTATGAATTAGGCGATACTGGTTTTGGAGGACGTAAGTATGAATATAAATGGTGTGGTTTATTCTCCCTGCAGGAGCAGGAGGCTGTTTTTTTTATTTTGTTTCTCTCTGGCAGGTATGCTGCTTACTTCCGGCTGCATTCCCCAGCAGCAGTTAAATTCGCTTGACAGGCGGGTAAGCGGCCTTGCTGTTGAAAATGAAACCCAGGCAAGGGAACTTGCTGCATTAAAAAACCAGCTTAATGCCATAAGGGCGCAGGGCTCTGGGGAGTCTGCCAGTCAGGATATTGAAACCTTGAGGAGCTCAGTTGCAGATACTGCTGGCAGGGTTGAGCAGATACAGGCTGAACTGCTCAGGCTCAATGGCCAGCTTGAACAGCTTTCCCATAGCCTCAGCCAGCAGAAGGAGGAACTTCAAAAATTAAAAGACCAGGTTAATACGGAACTTTCCGCCCTCAAGGGCGTTCCGGCAGGTAAGCGTAAACAGGAGAGTGTTGCCACCCCGCCTCCCGCTGAGCCTGATCTGTATCAGCAGGCACTGGATCTGTTCAGGGCAAAAAAGTACCCTGAGGCAAAGAGGCTGTTCAGAAAATATATTGAAGAGAATCCCAGGGGCAGCAGGGTACCCAATGCCCATTTCTGGATGGGGGAGTGTGAATACAGCAGGGGACGTTATGAAGAGGCCATCCTGGAGTACCAGACTGTTATCAGCAAATTCCCCAAGAGCAACAAGCTCCCTGATGCCCTGCTCAAGCAGGGGCTCTCATTTGAAAGGCTTGGTGATATGGAAAGTGCCAGGATCGTGTTCTCAAAGCTGGTCAAAAAATACCCTGGGACCTCACAGGCAAAGGTTGCTGCCAAGCAGCTTAAACGTCTGAGATGAGATGCCTGAATTTCAATAATTCCTTTATCAAGGAGCTGTATTGCTGCAGCGCTGATGCCGGCACTCTGCTGTCTGTTCCCGGATTACGAGCCTGTGTATGCCTGTTTCTGTTCATGTTTGTTCTGGCAGGTCTGTGCTTCTGTGTGTCAGCTCAGGAATATGGCGGCTACACTCCGCATATAAAGATAGGTGCGGTATGGGATCTTTCAGGGCCCGGGAGCATGTCAGGCATGGCTTCCCTTAGCGGTGCCAGGAAGGCTGTGCATGATCTTAACATGCAGGGTGGTGTCAGGGGCAGAGCCCTGGAGTTGGTTGCATCTGATTCAGGTGGAAGGCTGGGTACACTTCTTACCAGTGCATCTGCCCTTGCAGGCAAGGAGGGATGCAGTGTCATTGTTGGCCCAACACACGCTGCCCTTTGCCGATCGCTAAGGGGATTTGCAGAGGAGAAACGCATTCCCCTGTTTCTGACCGCAGGGGATGAGCCTATCCTGCCACTCAGGGGTCATCCAGTTGACTGGACATTCAGCGTATCACCGCCCATAACCGCCCAGGTAAAGAGCCTGTTTCCAAGATTAAAGCGTCGGAGGGCAGTTCCTGTTGGCATTATCTCTTCTGATGATTCCATGGGGCAGAGGGCGGTTTTGTGGATTAAGGGCTATGCCCAGGAATTTCAGGTAATGGCAGGGGAGTTACAGGGTTACAGCAACAGTGATACTGATATCATTTCCCAGATCAAGCGGGTGCGAACTGCCGGTGCAGTGACTGTGTTCGTATGGGGACGAAGGGGAGTAGCCCCAATGATAGCGGCCTCCATGCAGAAACTTCCCGGCAGGTATGCGGTGCCATGCCTGCTCCTTGATGATGTACTTTTTCAGGCAATTCGTGCAGGCGCAACCCTTGTTACTGCTGCTCCTCCGATTATCATGCAGGATTCAATATCTGAAGATGATCCATGCTATGGTTCTGTAAAGCGTTTTATTGCAGCAATGGCCGGAGATGTTGAGTATATGTCCGTGCGGGAGGTGATTGCAGCTGCCTCTGCATGGGATGCGGTACACATGGCTGCTGCTGCCATGAGGCGTTCAGGTGTTTCACGCAGGGCAGTTCAGGGTGCAATGGAAAATGGAGATATTGAATATGCTGGTGTGATGGGCCTGTTCAGGCCGGTTAAACGGGATCATTGCGGGCTGGTGCCACGCTCCCTTACGCCGGCTGTGCTGTCAGGATACGGCTGGCGGCCATTCTAAACTTTCATGACATGGGGTTTGTCACGCTCCCTGATATGAAAGTTGGATCAAAGCTCGTCGTAAGCTGAAAGCTCAAGGCAAAAAAGTATGATTGTTTGCTTTCAGCTTTGAGCCTTGAGCTTCGAGCTTTTTAACCGCCCGCTTCGCTAAAGGACGCCAAGAACGCAAAGAACAACGCAAAGGAAGTTATTCCTTCCCTGTGGGCTACCCCGACAGGGAAAGTTGAAAACCCTTTGCGTTCTTGGCGTCCTTCGCGGTTCAGCTTTTGTCTTTTTGGACTTTGAGCCTTGAGCTTTGAGCTGTTTTCACGGTAAGGAGCGATACTGGATCCCGTATTATACATATAAGTCAAGCATTGATCCTGCCGGTGCACTGTTCCGGGTATAGGGCGGTGTGCTGGAGGAAGCCTGTTCTGCTTCAGGCCTTGTATTCTGAATTTCTTCGCTGTTATTGGCCTTTTCTGTTTCTTTTTCTTTGCCCCCCTGCGTTCTGGAAACTTCATGGGATTTGCTCTTTGTTTCCTCTGAGCGGCTTTTTCTAAGCTCTGCCTCTGCATCCATGATTTTCCTTGCCGCCTGGGCTGCCACACGTCTGTCCTGTGAAGATGGTCTTGCAGGTGCCAGGGCAGCCTTTCTCACCGTTTCCATCTTCCTTATGGTAGCCCTTGGGTCTTTTTCCTCAGATGTGTCTATGGAGACTTCGCCGCCAGTGGCATATTTCCTGCCATCAGGCCCGGTCTCATACTTGTAGGATGCACCGCTTGTTACGTACCGGCCGCCTGCTGCAATATGTGCGTGCTCGTGTGCCTTGACCTCCCTGTCTCTCTGTTCAAGTTCCTGAAGCTGGCGCAATTCTTCACGGCTCAGTTCGTGACCGTCAGGTGCCTTGCGTTCACCTGCTGCCGGAGTTGACGGTTTTTCCTGCTGGGCGTTTTTTTCTTCACTCCTTGTGAGGTTTTCGCTGTTTTCTTCAGAGGCTGTTCCAGTTTTTCCTGCTGCCACTTCAGGTTGCTGCTCCGGTGTTCCTGGCTCCGGTGATTCCGGGCGGGCCGGTGCGTATTGCGGGAGCGGAATGGTTGTTGTCCGGGTGGCTGTTATGTTCATGGAAAAATGGCTGTCAGCAGAGTTGTTGAAGTGTTTGTTGTTTCTGGATTGCTGTTTTCCTTATCGGCACATCCGGCTTGCAGGTAAAAAATGGTATCTGTTCAGCGTGGTAAATGGTCTTGTTTTGGAGTGACTTTGAAGAATTTCGTAGTTTTTCTTGGTGAAGCCCAGCCATAAAATCGCCTCTCGTTGAGCGAGGGACCAGCGAGTTTTGCGATTTTGGCGAGCAAGCCTTAGAAAAACAAGAAATTGTTCTCCGGAACGGAAAAACAAGATCATTTACCAATCTTTATTAACATAAGTACGCCGAACAGTTACAAAATGGTTTGACATATGAACAAATGTTCGCTATAGGTGGATTATGGAACTTACAAAACGACAGCAGCAGGTACTTGATTTTATCCGCAGGCATATTGAGGAAGAGGGAATGTCACCTTCTGTCAGGGAGATATGTGCCCATTTCGGGTTGAGCGCACCGGCAGGTGTTCACCGTATCCTGAGGACGCTTCAGGACAAGGGACTGCTGGTTTCCACCCCTGGAAAGAAACGCTCATGGCGCCTTAGCCAGAGGGCGCGGCAGTGGAGTGGAGGGTGCAGGCTGCCGCTTGTTGGGCAGATAGCCGCAGGTGTCCCTATTGAGGCAAGGGAAAACCTGATTGAGGAGCTTCCGGTTGATGCCGCAGCACTGTTTGGAAGAGACCCCTGTTTTGCACTCTATGTCCAGGGGGACTCCATGATTGACGCACACATTACAGACGGTGATATAGCAGTTATCCAGCAGTGTGATGATGTCGATGATGGCGAGATTGCAGCAGTCCTTGTTGAAGGCGTGCTGCATGAGGCAACCCTTAAAATTGTAAAAAAGCAAAGGTCCTGCATTGAGCTTCATGCGGCAAACCCTGCCTATGCCCCAATGGTATTTAAGGGTGAAGAGATTGCGTCTGTGAGGATTGTAGGAAGGCTTGCCGGAATAATCAGGAGAAACCGGTAGGGAGACATGAGATGGATTATGTGAACCTTGATACAGCCAGTGCCTTTTCATTTCTATGGGGCACATTTACCCCTCTGGAACTTGTGAAAAAGGCGCATGAATCCGGGCAAAAGGCAGTAGCTCTTGCAGATATCTGGGGTACATACGGAATCCCCAGGCTTTCAAAGGCATGCCGCAGGTACGGAATCCGGTGCATAGCAGGTGTCCGGGTGGAGATCTACGGTCAGGGCTGGGTAGTGCTGCTGGCAAGAGACAGCAAGGGGTATGGAAATCTCTGCCGAATCGTAAGCATTGGAATAGCAAGGCAGGGCAGGTCACTGGTGACTCCCGGTGTAGTAAAAGATTTAAGTGAGGGGCTGAGCTGTATCACAGGTGTCATTGGTTCTGCTGCAAGAAGCCTTGCCGCCACCGGAGATTTGGAGGGTGCAGGCATAAAGCTTCTTGCCATGAGGGATATCTTCAGAAAAGAGAAAAGCCTTTATGTGGGCATTCAGCACAATTTCCGTGAAGATATATGTGCCAATACCATTCTCCTTGATCATGCAGACAGGCTTGGAATTCCTGCAGTTGCGGTAAATCACGCAGCCTTTCTCCATCCCTCAGAATATGCAGTACACCGCATGTTTGTAGATATACAGAAGAATCATCATCACAGGACAGTCTCCCCATTGCCTTCGGATTCCTTCCATTTCTGCACTGATGAAGATATGGCTGCAAGGGGGCTTTCTGAATCGCTGATTGCTGCATGTGCAGATATAGCAGAGAGCTGCAAATTTTCATTTCCTTCTGGCAGGCTGCACCCCCCGCGGTTTATGGAAAAGGCCCGGGCAGACCGTATCCTTTCAAAACGGGCTGTTACAGCCCTTGCCAGGAAGAAGAGGGTTGTGCCCGCACAGTATGTTCACCAGCTCCAAAAGGAGTTAAAGGTCGCCAGCAGCCGCGGGCTTTCAGATTTTTTCCTTCTTGTAAACGATATCTGCCAATTTGCCTCATCCCGCGGCATACGCCACAGCATAAGGGGGTCTGCAGCAGGCTCCCTGCTTGTGCACCTGCTTCATAACGGCCCTGATCCCATACGCCACAATCTCCTCTTTGAGCGTTTTATCAATGACGGCAGGCATGATCTCCCTGATATAGACATAGATTTTGACTCTGAGCGCAGGGACGAGGTAACCAGGTGGCTGATAGGGCGGTGTGAAGGTTCCGGTGGTACACCTAGGCGCAGGCAGGCCGCCCTTGTTGCCACCATATCAACTTTCAGGGTGAGAAGCGCTGTTAGGCTTGCGGCAAGGGCAATGGGTTATCCCCTTCACGAGATAGACAGGCTTGGAAAATGTCTCCCTTGGTCACTTCGGGGCATTCCCCTTTTCGAGGCTTTGGAGACTCTTCCGGAGCTCAGGAATTCCCCACTAAAAAATGAAAAAAGGCTTGTTGAAATGGCCTCATCCCTTGAGGGGATTCCATGTCAGGCATCGGTTCACCTGGGGGGTGTCATACTGGCTCCTGATGACATATACTGCTGGAGTGCAGTGTCTGTGTCGCGAAAGGGGCTTCCAGTTGCACATCTTGACAAGGATGATGTTGAGATACTGGGGCTGCTTAAGCTGGATCTCCTGGGGCTGCGGATGCATACCGCAATCAGAAAGGCTGTGGAGGCACTTTCTGAACAGGGCGTGGTGATAGACCCTGATAAAATCCCGTGTGATGATAAAAAGACATTTGAGCTTATCTGTTTCGGCAGGACCCTTGGTGTGTTCCAACTTGAGTCTTCCGGGCAGCGGAATCTGGCAGGCCGTCTCCAGCCTTCTGACTTTAACGATATAGCAGTTGAGATCTCTCTTTTCAGGCCAGGGCCTGTAAAGGGTGACATGGTGGAGCGTTATCTCAGGAGAAGGCACGAAAAAGAGAAGAAGGACTGGCTTCATCCTGATCTCAGGGACATATTGGAGGAGACCGGCGGGGTTATTGTTTTTCAGGAACAGGTGCTCAGGATTGTCAGGCGTTTTGCAGGCTTTTCATATGCCGATGCCGATGTGTTCAGGCGCGCCATGACCAAGGGACGGTCTTTCGGCGAGATGGCAAGGCTTAAGCAGGCGTTCATTCAGGGGGCTGTGGCACTTGGACATGGCCTGGAGACAGCAGAGCGCGTGTATGAAAAGATTGCAGCCTTTGCGGCATACGGGTTCTGCAAGGCCCATGCAGTTGCCTTTGCACATATAACCCTGCAGAGTGCGTGGCTTAAGGCACATCATCCCAGGGCATTTTATCTGGGATTGCTAAATGCTGGTCATGTTGGTTCATATCCTCCCTTTGTGATCCTTAACGAGGCTCGAAGGAGCGGCATACCTGTGCTTGTGCCCCATGTGAACAGCAGCACCTGCCAGTACCGGGCTGAAGGTGAGGGCATAAGGTGTCCTCTGCAGGTGATAAGGGGGCTTGGTGCCAGGAGTGCTGAGAAAATAGTCTATGAGCGAGAACAGGGAGGTCCATACAGGAGCTGGGGCGATTTTTTTGAAAGGATACAGCTTCCGTCCAGGGCAAGGTATAACCTTATATTTGCCGGGGCGCTCCAGGGGCTTGGCAGGGAGGCCATTTCAACCCGGAATTTCCCCTTATGTCTGAGTGGTCATGCAGGTTATGGAGAAGATGCGCGGGTTGCATGAAAGGGTACTCCTTGAAAAGCAATGTATGGAAGTGTACTGCACCGCGCACCCCCTTTCCGCTCTGAGACAGTTTCTTGAAAGGCAGGGTGTGGTTGCCGGCAGTCATCTAAGACGCCTTTCCGCTGGTGCAACTGTAACGATCTCAGGGCTTGTTATCTTTTTTCATACACCTCCTACACGCTCTGGCAGGCGGGTAATCTTTGCCACCCTTGAAGATGAAACAGGGTTGGTTGATGTGGTCATCCTTCCGCATGTTCAGAGGCGGTGGGGAGAGCATATATATACCAGTGAGCTTCTTACCATAAGGGGCAGGCTTGAAAGAGCAGGGCGTAACGGCATTTCAATATCAGTAACAGCCAGGGCAGTGCTTCCAGGCTTAAGCGGCGATCTTAAGGCATTACTCATCAGGGCTTCAGGTCAGTGACCTCTTCTTGCCCCCCTGAATAGATACGTTTCTCTTTTAAAAATTTGACATAAGTCAAAGTTGTTCTCTATTCTTACGTATATAATTCCTGCAAAGTTAGAATTCAAAACATTAGCGCTATAAATCAGCGTGCCTAGCTTGGCGTTGTTGTTTTAATGGTCGTTTAGATTCAGATTGAATAATAACCGGGATTCGTCCCGACAGATACAGGATAAAGGAGATACAAATGTTCTGTAATCAGTGTGAACAGACAGCAAAAGGCAAGGGCTGCACCGTTCTTGGTGTGTGTGGAAAAAACGAAACCGTGGCAGATCTTCAGGACCTGCTGATGCATGCCCTTACGGGTCTGGCACTCTTTGCAAACCAGGGGCGCAGCAAGGGTATTGTTGACAAGGAGACTGACAAGTTCGTCATGGAGGCAGTCTTCTCAACCCTTACAAATGTTGATTTTGACCCTGAACGCTTTGTAAAAATGCTCAACAAGACAGTTGAGTTGCGTGAGGCAATGAAGGAAAAGGTTGCGGCTGCAGGCGGAAAGACAGATTTTGATCATCCTGCTGCAACTTTTACCCCTGCTGATAATATTGATGCAATGGTTGAGCAGGGCAAAGCCCTTGATTTCATACAGAGCCTTGATAAGGACGAGAACATCCGTTCCCTCAAGCAGACTTTGCTCTATGGACTCAAGGGCATTGCAGCCTATGCTGACCATGCACTTATACTTGGACAGTACGACCCTGAGGTTGCAGCCTTTATGTATGAGGCACTTTCAGCTTTGATTACAGAGGGGCTTACCGTTGACCAGTGTGTTGAGGCTGCCATGAAGGCAGGCAAGGTCAACATGCGCACAATGGAACTGCTTGATGCAGGTAACACAGGAACCTATGGCGATCCTGTCCCCACAAGTGTACCCCTTGGCCACAGAAAGGGTAAATGTATCCTCATTACCGGTCATGACCTCCATGACCTTGAGCTGTTGTTAAAGCAGACAGAAGGCAAGGGCATAGATATTTACACCCATGGCGAGATGCTTCCATGTCATGGTTATCCGGAGCTTAAAAAATATCCTCACTTCTATGGACACTACGGAACTGCATGGCAGAACCAGCAGAAGGAGTTTCCGGGCTTTCCCGGTCCTGTGCTGTTTACCACAAACTGTATCCAGAAGCCTGCCAACGACTACAAGGACCGTATCTTTACCACAGGTCTTGTAGGCTGGCCTGGCTGCACCCATATCGAGGACAAGGATTTTACCCCGGTGATTGAAAAGGCCCTGGAGATGGAGGGCTGGACAGATGACGTGGAGGGTAAATCCGTAATGGTTGGGTTTGCCAGGAATGCCGTGCTTGGTGTGGCTGACAAGGTGATCGAGGGTGTAAAGAACAAGGCGATAAGGCACTTCTTTCTGGTAGGCGGCTGTGACGGTGCAAAGCCTGGCCGTGATTACTACACAAGGTTTGTTGAGCAGGTGCCTGAGGACTGCATTGTGCTCACCCTTGCCTGCGGAAAGTTCCGTTTCTTTGACAAGGACCTGGGTGATATTGGTGGAATTCCCCGCCTGCTTGATATAGGGCAGTGTAATGATGCCTACTCGGCAATTCAGATTGCAGTGGCGCTTGCAAACGCATTTGAATGTGACGTAAATGACCTGCCGCTTTCCCTGATCCTGTCATGGTATGAGCAGAAGGCAGTGGCAATTCTGTTAACCCTGCTCTCGCTTGGAATCAAGGATATTCGTCTTGGACCATCCCTGCCTGCATTTGTAACACCTGCAGTGCTTCAGGTCCTGGTGGACAACTTTGACATCAAGCCTATTGCAGAGACTCCTGAAGAGGATCTTAAGGCAATACTTGGCTGAATATAAAAACGGCCCCATACCTGAAAAGGTATGGGGCCGTTTTGTTTTGGTTAATATCTTCTTGACCGCCTTTTTGAGCGTCTGTTTTTCTTCTGGGGCTGGACCTGGTTTACCTTTATCTCTCTTCCCTTGAACATGCTTCTGTTAAGGGCCTTGATTGCCTGGTCTGCTTCGGAGTTGTTGGGCATGTCAACGAATGCAAACCCCTTTGCCCTTCCTGAAAACCTGTCCATTACAAGGTTGACACTGGCTATCTCGCCAAATTCCACAAAAAGTTCCCTGAGTTCTGTCTCGTTTACATTATAAGGTAACTGGCCTACGTATATGTTCATCTGTTCTCCTTTTGGCTAATGGTTAATGTTCCATTATCTATTCAGTGTAAGTGTTTTGTAACTGTTCAGCGCAATTTTGTTAATAAAGGTTGGTAAATGGTCTTGTTTTTCCGTTCCGGCGAACAATTTCTTGTTTTTCTAAGGCTCGCTACGTCAAAATCGCGAAACTCGCTGGTTCCTCGCTCAAACAGACGCGATTTTTGTGGCTGCGCTTCGCCAAGAAAAACTACGAAATTCTTCAAAGTCATTCCAAAACAAGACCATTTACCACACTGAATAGATACAGTATTTTTTCATTTTCGAAGTGCAGGTGACAGAATTATCCCCGTCTTCCTGCTGCCTTTTGACATGGCTTTTGCCGGCAGGATATGTTTCGGGATTCCCTGCTCCTTGCTACTTCAATGGTTACACTTCTGCCGTTGATGGTGGCATTACGAAACGCCTCCATGATCTGGGGGGTGAATCGGCTTTCTGCCTCAACAACAGCAGTGTTTCGCATTATGTCGATTTTTCCTACCCTTATTCTCTTTTTTCCAGAGGCGGTATTGAGCCTGCCAAGAATTTCCTGTGGTTCTACACCCTGGCGTCTCCCCACATTAAGGTGAAACCGGGTAAACACGGTCTTGTCTGCATAATCAGGGCGTCTTTCCCTGTTCTGTTTTTCCCTTCTTATGGATGCAGCCCGGGGCCTTGCCATGCGTTTGGTTTTTCGTTTGGCAGGCAGGGGCTTAACCGTGTTCAGGTCATCGGTGTTGCTGTAATGTTCAAACATATTGCTGCACTGCCCTGCCACAAGCCGCATTATAAGTTCATCCCGGGATACATCCTTGAATATCTCTCTGATGTCTTCAAAAACATCCTTGTCTGCATCAAAGACCGTCTGCTCTTTGGCTGTCTGCAGGGCACGGCTGAGGAGCTGCCTTTTGCAAATCTCCTGTCCGGTTGGTATGCGGCACTTTGCGAATTTACGGTTCAGGCGCTTTTCTATATGCCTTATGCGGTATTGCTCTCTCATGCTGATAATTGCAATGGAAGTCCCAGATTTGCCTGCCCTTCCGGTTCTGCCGCTCCTGTGGGTGTAGGATGCAATATCATCCGGAAGGTTGTAGTTGATTACATGGCTCAGGTCATTAACATCAAGACCTCGGGCAGCAACGTCTGTGGCAACCAGAAGCTCAAGACGCCTGCTTCGAAACTTTCTCATAACCATATCTCGCTGTGCCTGGGATAGTTCTCCGTGGAGTGCATCTGCTCTGTAGCCGTCTCTTATCAACTTTTCTGCAACCTCCCCTGTCTCCCTGCGGGTCCTGCAGAATATTATGGAGTATATGCCCGGGTTGTAATCAATGATTGCACGCACGGCCCTGTAGCGGTTTCGTTCATGCACCACATACATCTCATGCCGCACGTTTTCAGTGCCGGTATTTCGTCTGCCAACGGTGATCCTGACAGGATTGGTCATGTAATTTCTGGATATGTGCTCCACCTCACTGGACATGGTGGCTGAAAAAAGGCAGGTTGTTTTTTCAGAAGGCGTGTGTGCCAGTATTTCATCAAGCTCATCCTTGAATCCCATCTGGAGCATCTCGTCAGCCTCATCAAAGACAAGGTATTTAACGCCTGACAGATCAATCTTCCTTCTCCTTGTCAGGTCGTTGAGCCTGCCCGGGGTGGCAACTGTAATCTGTACTCCCCGGCGAATCTCCCTTATCTGGGCATCCATTGCAGCCCCGCCGTAAACAGAGGCTATCCTGATATTTTTTAATGCCTTGGCAAATGTCCTGAGGTCTGCGGTAACCTGTCTGCACAGCTCCCTGGTAGGGCAGAGCACAAGAGCCTGAACCTGATTTGAAGCGCTTTCAACCAGCTCGAGCAGAGGCAGGCCAAAGGCTGCAGTCTTTCCTGTGCCTGTCTGGGCAAGGGCAATAATGTCTGATTTTTTTTCAAGCATTACAGGAATAACCTGCTCCTGTACCGGGGTAGGGGCGTCAAAGCTAAGTTCTTTAAGTTTTGTGATAAGGTTGGTGGATATGCCGGTATTTTCAAATGTGGTCATGTGTTATTGTCTTTCAAAGTAGAGGGAAATGCTTGAAGCTGCTGTGCTGATAGCACTGGCAGGGATGAGCAGATTAAAGGGCGCCGGGTTGCTGCGGTGGCCCTTTCAGCATGAACAAGGCATAAAAAAACCGCATATCCTTCAGAGAGGATTGCGGTTTGCAGGCAGTCACTCACGCTGAAAAATTTTCAATAATTGAATATAATTAACTTATTTTTACTGTAAAGGCAAGGATTTTAACCGATGGTTATGGCAAGAGTACTGGATTGGGCCTGGAGCAGTTCATGCAAATTCCGGTTCTGCTGCTTTAAACAGGCCATTTTCTGCACCATATTCAAACATGAAACGAATTGCCTTTCTCCCCTCATCTCCAAGGTCCCGGGTAAAGTTGTTCACATAGAGATCAATATGCTTTTTCATCACTTCATGGGACATCTCCTGTGCAAAACGCTCACAGAAGGAAAGTGCCTCTGACGGGTGCCGGAAAGCATATTTAATGCTCTCTGCAAGGGCTTTGTCGAATTGCCGTACCAGTTCTTCAGGAAGCCTTTTTTTTGCAATAATGCCTCCAAGGGGAATTGGCATGGATGTGGTGTTCTCCCACCACTCGCCCAGGTCCTGAAGGCAGTAAAGCCCCTGCTCCCTGTAAGTGAAGCGGGTTTCGTGAATGACCACGCCGCCCCGAACCTTGCCCGAAGCTATAGCCCGGGGAATTTCAGCAAAGTTTATCTGTATGGTATCTGAAGCATTGATGCCCTGTTGTGCCATGAACATACGAAACAGCATTGCTGCTGTTGTATATTTTCCAGGAAGGGCAACAGTTCCCTCTGTCAGGTCTGAAAGGACAGTATCCTTTGAGGAGAGCAGCAGAGGCCCGCATCCCCTTCCAAGTGCGCTTCCAGAGTTCAGAAGCCGGTATCTGTCAGCAACATGGGCAAAGAGGTGAAAGGAGACCTTGCTGATGTCAAGGTGGTTTTCAAGTACCCGTCTGTTCAGTTCCTCAACGTCGGCAATGACTGTCTCAATCCTGAATGGAAGGTCATCTTTCAGGTTCAGCAGTTGATAAAATGCAAAGGTGTCATTGGGGCATGGGGAAATTCCCAGTTTTATTACCGGCAGTGTTGTGTTCATTTCAGTGTGCATAAAAAAGGTATCTATTCAGCGTGATAATTGGTCTTGTTTTTCCGCTCCGGTGAATAATTTCTTGTTTTTCTAAGGCTCGCTACGCCAAAATCGCTAAACTCGCTCGTGCCTCGCTCAGACAGACGCGATTTTCTGGCTGCGCTTCGCCAAGAAAAACTACGAAATTATTCAAAGTCACTCCAAAACAAGACCAATTATCAACCTTGTAACACCTGTATTGAGCGATAGTCGGATTTGCTGCAGATCCGCGAAAGAGGAATTCCCATAATAGTCGGCTATATGGGAATTCCTCTGACAAAGGAGATGCAGTGAATCCGGCAATCCCGAAGGGTTTCAAAAGTTGAAGAGTATGATACATGTAACTCCTTTTAATATCG